>DATGQR010000102.1:0-4057 GCA_035304105.1 Thermomicrobiales bacterium
TCGGCTCGACGCCACCTCCATCGGCTCGAACGGCCACGATCGCGTGGGTCGCTTCGTCGAGGACAGCTACACCGACGACTCGCTCAACCTGATCGGCGCGTCGCTCCAGCGCGAGGCCCTTCTCGACGGCGAGCGTCTCAGCATCATTGTCCCAGTCACGCAGAACTGAGTCGTTCCAGCCTCAGCCCACACAGCCAACGCTCAACAGCGCCCCGCCAAGCGCCGGGGCGCTGTCCCTTTTTGTGGAAGCTTCGAAGGTCCAGGACCAGGTACTACGCGCGTACCGAGAGCGCGTAGTACCTCCGTAGAACGAGCAACATGATCTATGCACTATTCCGCATTGTACGGGCCAGACATAGAGTTGGAACTGTCAGCGGAGCGATCCGCAGACACCGGAGAAGCGACAGGACCCAGCGCCATCCGGGCTCATCTTTACGGGTCAGTCTGTATCGCAGTGATAGCGCGCTGAAACGTAATCATCCCGGCGCGCTGAAAGGAGCCACACGTGCTTCAGTATCTCATGGCCGTCCTGACCGCCGGTAACGAGGAAGAGGGCCAGGGCCTCGTCGAGTACGCGCTGATTATCGTCTTGGTCGCGATCGCCGTCATCGGTGCGCTGACGATCGTCGGCGAGAACGTGGAGGGCACGTTCAACGACATCGCCGACGGTCTCACTGGCGGCAACTAGTTCGTCAGCCTTGAGCGCGAGAGGGAGCCCGTGCGGCTCCCCCTCGAATCTGCCCCCAATCGCGTCTTGTACGCGAGAGGAGATCCCCAGAATGGATGTGCTGAAGAAGCGGGAAAGGGGCCAAGGGCTGGTTGAGTACGCGCTGATCATCTTGCTGGTCGCGATCGCCGTCATCGGTGCGCTGACTACTTTTGGGACCAGTCTCGCCGCGTACTACGATCGAATCAATGGCGCGTTCTAACTGTTCCTCAAGTGCCACAGCGTCATTCACGCAGTTGTCTTACGAGGGTCCACATTAATTGGTGGGCCCTCGTTCATATTTGTCCCCTGAAAATACCCCGTCAAACGCAGCGCGAAGTGAGGCTCTAGACGCCTAGGGCATCTTTCACTTTGGAGAAGAAGCCGCGATCCTTGGGCATGACGGCATCGCCTAGCTCGCTGGCGAGCTGCTCGAAAAGTTCCCGCTGGCGCTGGTTGAGGTCCGTCGGGATAACGACGTGGACAGTGACGAGCTGGTCGCCACGGCCTCGGCCGCGCATGTCGGGCACGCCCTTGCCGCGCAGGCGGAACTGCTGCATGGGCTGGGTGCCCGGCGGAATCGTCAACATCACCGGACCGTCAACCGTCGGCACCTCGATCTCGGCGCCGAGCGTGGCCTGGGCCACGTTGATCGGCAGGTCGTAGAGGATGTTGCGGCCGGAGCGTTGCAGCTTCGGGTGCGGCGCGATCCGCAATGTCACCAGCAGATTGCCCGGCACGCCGTCGACGACCTGCTCGCCCTGGCCGGTGATCCGCAGCGTCGAGTTCTCGTCGACGCCGGCCGGCACGGTGACCTCGATGCGCACCGTCTTCGGCATCCGGCCGCGGCCCGAGCACGTCGGGCAGGGATCGGTGATCTCCACGCCCTCGCCACCGCAGCGGTCGCAGGGCATCGAGGTCATAATCTGGCCGAGGATCGTCTGCTGGACGCGCCGCACCTCGCCGCTGCCGTTGCACTGCGGGCAGCGCGGAGGCGTCGCCCCGCCGGCCATTCGCGTGCCGCGGCACTCCGAACATGGCTCGAAGCGGGTGAACTCCACTTCCTTCTCGACGCCGAAGACAGCTTCCTCAAACGTCAGGTCCAGCGTCGCCCGGACGTCCGTCCCGCGCCTCACGGACTGCTGCCGCGACTGCCGCCCGAAGCCGCCGAAAAAAGTCTCGAAGATGTCTCCAAACGGCGACTGACCGCCAAAACCGAAGGGATCGGTGTTCGTGCCCATGCCGCCGGCCTGGAATGCCGCGTGGCCGAAGCGGTCATAGGCCGCCCGGCGCTCTTCGTCGCTCAGGACCTCGTAGGCTTCGTTGACTTCCTTGAACTTTTCTTCGGCGTCTTCGGCCTTGTTGACGTCCGGGTGGTACTCGCGCGCCAGCCGACGGTACGCCCGCCGGATCTCCTGGGCATCCGCCGTGCGGCTGACGCCGAGCACCTCATAGTAATCACGCTTTGCTGACATGCGTTGATAGCCCTGAAAAACTCGTATCCTTTACCAAAATCGAGACGGCCGAGGCGGAGAAGATGCCTCAGCCGCCAAAAAATCATAGCACCCGGGGTCCACCCGACGCGGCCAGGCCATCGGCCGCTTCCGTCTATTTGAGGGCTGACGATCGAGCGACAGGGGCGCGCATGTCCGATTCACGCGTAAAAAGGATACTCGACTGGAACGAGATCGGCTGGCTGGTCGACGCGATCCTCGACCAGCTACCCGACCAGCGCTATGACGTCGTGCTGGTCATCACCCGCGGCGGCATGGTCCCCGCCTGCCTCATCAGCGAGCGGCTAGACCTGCGCAACATCATGGTCGCCGCCGTTCAGTTCCACTCGCATGATGGAAAATCGCTCGAAGAGCCGGTCTTCTGGCAGTTCCCGGACGACGATCTGTTGCGTGACAAAGCCGTGCTGATTGTCGACGACGTCTGGGACAGCGGGCGCACGGCCGTCTCGGTGCGGGACCGGGTGCGTGGCGTCGCCCGGGTCGCCCACGTCGCCGTGCTGCACTACAAGCCGGCCAGCTCCGACTTCCCCGACCAGCAGCCGGACTTCTACGGCGAGATCACCGACGACTGGATCATCTACCCCTGGGACACAGCCGAGAGCACCAAACCGTAATCCGCGGCCGCCTGAAGGACATCAGCCAGCGAATTCAGGATGCGGTGGGCCGGCGAGAGATCGACGTCCGCGTGAATGCCATCCGGGACGGCGAAACAGACCATGCCGGCCGCGCGCGCAGCGCGCACCCCTTGCGGTGAGTCTTCGAGCACCAGGCAATGACCGGGCTCTACTCCGAGAAGCTCCGCCGCTCTCAGAAACGTCTCGGGATGTGGCTTGCCGTAGGTGACCAGTTCGCCGGTCACCTCGACGTCGAAGCTCCGCGGGATACTAGCGCTCTCGCAGGCGGCGTCGACGTAGCGGCGGTGGCCGGAGGTTGCCAGCGCCGTCTTCACCTCGCGCGCCTCCAGGTCCGCCAGTAGTTCGAGCGCGCCGGGCTTTGGCTTGATCCTGCCCGGAATCATCGCAAAGAACAGCGCATCGCGCTCTTCGGCCACTTCGGCGGGTGTGAGCGGCAGCTCCAGTACCTCGGCGATCAGCGCCGACGAATCGACGAGCCGCGTGCCGTACATCTGGGCACGGATGTCAGCGTCGAGCACCTTGCCGTAGCGAGAGACGAACGCGTCCCAGGCCGCGTACTGCAGCGGTTCTGAGTCGACGAGCAGGCCGTCGAAGTCGAAGATGACGGCGTGGATCGGCTGGCTCATCAGCGCAGGTGCAGATGGAAGAACAACCCGGCGCGAAGCTGCGCAGTCCGGAGCAGCGCCGGCGACGCCATCAGAATGTAGGCCCGTCCGTCGAGCCCGTCGACCAGCCGGGGCGGGATCCTCGCCGCCCCGACATGCGCGCCGGCCAGCGCCCCGGCCAGGCTCGCCGCCAGGTGCGTTGCCCCACCGGCCTCGATGGCCGCCGCGATCGAGCGCTCGAAATCTCCACCGCTGCCGGCGAAAGCCTGCATGCCGGCACAGACCACACCGGCTACATCGTCCGGCACGGCGACGCTCTCACGCCCGCGCAGGCAACGGGCCACTGCGTCCTCGTCGATCAGGCTCAGCACCTCGTCGATCACCAGCTCCAGCGGGATCTCACCGCGCACCACCAGGCGGACGGCGTGGGCGACCGCCAGCGCGCCGTTGACGGTCACCGGGTCACAGTGCGTGATCAGGACCGAGCGCAGGACCTCGCGGGTGATCAGCGCCACGTTGAGGTCAGAGAGCGAGTGCGCCAGGGCTATCGGGATCGCTCGCGTGGCCGGCCCTCCATATCGCGGCTGCTCGCGTGCG
>DATGQR010000103.1:0-9237 GCA_035304105.1 Thermomicrobiales bacterium
GGCCGAGGCGGGTGTCTTCAACGGCCTCAGCGCCGCGATGATGATGCATCCCCGCGACGTCACCTATCTCGACCGCGGCTCATTGGCCGCGACGCCGTTCACGATCGAGTTCCATGGCAAATCCGCCCATGCGTCGTCAAGCCCCGAGACCGGCATCAACGCGCTCGACGCCGTGATTCAGGTCTTCAACAGCGTCAATGCGTTGCGCCAGGCCTTCAGGCCGAACACCCGCATCCACGGCGTCATCACCCATGGCGGCGATGCAGCCAACATCATCCCCGACTACACCGCGGCCAAGTTCATCGTGCGCAGCGACGACCAGGAGTACCAGGAGGAGCTCAAGCGCCGCTTCCGCAACATCGTCGAGGCTGCGGCGCAAGCGACGGGCTGCACGGTCGACATCACTGAAGGCATCAGCTACAAGCAGCGCGTCAGCAACCTGGCGCTGATCGACGCCTTCCGGGAGAACCTCACCGCGCTCGGGCTCGACTACGACACGCCTCCGAAGGGGGCCGGGGTCGGCTCCAGCGATATCGGCGATGTCAGCCAGCTCGTCCCGACGATCCATCCTTACTTGCAGATCTGCGAGCGGGGCGTCGGCGGGCACACGCCAGAGTTTGCCGAAGCCGCCGGCAGCGAGCGCGCCGACGAGTTGACCGCCACCGGCGCGATCCTGCTGGCCTGGACCGCCGCCGACGTGTTGCTGGATGCCGAGGTCCGCGAGCGCCTCGTCGAATCCTTCCGCGAGCAGCTGGGCCGCGACCCGGCGAAGTAGCTCGCGACCACACTTTAGATCGCCCGTCCGGCGCCGGGGCGCTGCGTCACTGCGTGCGCAGCACGACCAGCGCGTCGGCGCCGGACTCGGGGGCCCAGACCTCGCCGGGGCGGCCCAGGATCTGGCGGACGTTGCCGGAGTCGTGGGGCAGCGGGAAGCTGGTGAAATCCTCGGTCGCCGGGTCGAAGCGCACCAGGGCGTTGGCGCCGAAGTCGCTGAGCCAGACGATGTCGCGCTCGTCGACGTAGACGGCGTAGGGCTGCGGGTTGTTGCCGGGCAAGCGCCATTCGCGCCAGCTCTCGTCGGCCGGGTCGTAGAGGGCTACCTGGCCGGCGTTCCACTCGCTGACCCAGATGCGTCCCTGCGAGTCGGACCAGACGCGGCGCGCGCCCTGGCCCGGCGTGGGCGGCTCGATGACGGTCGCCTCGCCGGTGACGGTGTCGATCCGGGCGATGTGGCTGCCGGCCAGCGAGGCGTAGTAGATCTGGCCGTCCGGCGTTGCGGTGATGCCGTATGGGCCGGGGCCGCGCGGGGCGTCGAAGACCTGCATCTCGCCGCTGGCCGGGGCCAGCCGCCCGTAGAAGCCGTTCTGGCCGGTGAACCAGAGGATGCCGTCCCCGTCGAAGGCGGCGGTGTTGAGGTTGACGTTGGGCAGCTCAGCGGGCAACGGGTGGACGATGACCTCCTCGGTCTCCGGGTTGACGGTCACGATCGCGTTCAACCCGCCGTCAGTGATCCACGGCCAGCCATCCGGCCCAACGATCACGCCATGCGGCGCCGAGCCCGCCCCGAGCGGGATCGTCCGCACTTCGCCCGTCGACGGATCCAGATACCCCAGCTCACCGGTACGCTGCCCGGTGTACCAGACACCGCCATCGGCTGCTGGCGCGACGTCGTGCGGCCGCGACCCGGCCGGCACTTCGAACCACTCCATGACCGGCTCGATCGTCGGGACCGGCGTCGGCTCCGCCGTCGCGGTCGGTGTAGGAGCCGGCTCCAGGCGGGTGGGCGTCGGTGTCTGCGGCGTCGGCGTTGGATTCGGTTGCAGCATGGTGGGGCTGGCCGTCGCCGCGTCCTCAGCTTCGGTTGCGGTCGTCGCAGCCGCGGGTGAAGTCGCAGCTTCAGTTGGCGTTGCCGCTATCTCCGTCGCAGTCGGGCTGGGCTCCGATACCGCTTCGGGCGTCGCGGTTGGCTCATCGCCGTCATCTCCGCTGATCGAGCAGGCGGGGAGGATCAAGAGAGAGATGAGTAGGTAGAGGGCGGCCGGTCTGAGCTTCATGGCAGCTCCAGAAACTGATGTGGTGTGATGGCTCCGAGAGCCGGAGCGGTACTCGGGGGCGAATTATTGGCAGGCCTGACCTCGGGGAAGGACGCGCATCTCGATGATCTCGTCCGGCTGTCGCACGAATAGCACTCTCCAGTCGCCAACACGCAGCCGCCACAGATCCGCGCTTCCGCGCAGGGGAAGGCAGTCACCCTGATCGGATTCGGCAAGCAGGCGCACCGCCGCAATGATGCGGTGACGAATCGGTGGATCGAGACGACGCAGATCACACCTCGCCGGACCGGTCCAGACTGCGCCTCGCTCGCTCACGACTCGTCGAGGAACTCCCGCTCGATCTCCTGTTGAGTGTATACATTCCCTCTTGCCGGGGCGTCCTCGGCTTCCTTCAACGTCATCATGTCTTCCTCAGATAGATCCTCAGGTTCTAGCAGTGACGCACGCATGTACGCTCTCTCCACGGGATCATCCTCGGCGCTGAGATGTTCCAAAAAGCTTGCGAGCGCCTCCTGCACCTCGGGCGACAGTGAATCGATAAGCGCGGGAAGGGGCTCGGCGGCCGCCATGCGAGCTCCCTCTCCGCGGCAAGTTGGTGACTCTAGCGCAAGTGTAGCAAGCGACTATCCCAGCGCTTCGATTGCCAGCTCCAGGGTGTCGGCCACGCGGTTGCGTGCGCGGATGGCGGCGACCCAGTGGGTCTGGTAGCGCTCGGAGGCCGGGTCGAGCTCGGCCAGCAGCGCCAGCGGGGTGAGCGCCGGGATCTCGCCGGACTGCCAGCTGTGGCCGTAGCGGTCCTGGGCGTAGGTGCCATTGACGGTTGAGATGAGTGGGACGAGTAGGCGCGCCAGCCGCAGCATCGCCGCGTTGATCTGCCCGGCCTCGCCGGCGTCGACGGCCTCGCCCATCGCTCGCGCCGTGGCGGCCCGGGCGTCGAGGTCGACGGCGCGCTGGTGGAGTTGCCGGGCCAGCTCGACGGGCCGGCGCATGTCGATGTCTGGGACCTCGATGCGGCTCAGGCGTTCCAGCGAGCTTGAGAGCGCCCGGGTCATCGGCGCGTAGCGGTAGGGCAGCACCGGGGCGGTCAGCAGCTCCCAGACCCAACGGGCGTAGAGCCGCAAGTGCAGATCGAGCCGTTCCTTATCCAGCTTGTCCATCGTGTTGTGGATCGAGTGGTGCCACCAGCCCAGCGTGGCCAGGGCCGTACGGCGGATCTCCTCGTCGGTGAACGAGGTGATCCCGGCCAGGTTGGTGAGGCCGACACCGAAGAAGGAACTGTCGCCGGTGCGCCGCGAGCGGCCCCAGTGGGTCGGCATGCCCGGTGCGACCTCGCGGGTGGTCGTCTCGATGAACTCGCGGGCGTCGTCGGTCGAGCTGAGGTGCCAGTCGGTCGTGCCGGCCATGGCGGGCTGGTCGATCTGCAGGTAGCCGACACAGCGCTCGCGTAGTCGGTCCCACTCGACGTCGGCGAAGCGCGTGGACGAGATCATCGTGCCGGTCTCGTGGCCCATCCAGAGGCCACAGAGCATTCCCCGGCGCAGCTCGCCGCGGTGGGCAGCAAAGGCCCGCGCCAGCTCGATGATGCAGGCCGTCCCGGCGGCGTTGTCGGTCGCCTGCGGGCCAAACCAGGAATCCTGGTGCCCGCCCAGCAACAGGAATTGCTGGCCGGGGCCGGCGTCGAACTCGGCGCTGGTCATGGCGAGATCCGCCCAGCGGTTGTCGGCCTTCGCGCTGACCCGCACGCGCACCGGGCCCTGCTCGCAGAGCGCCTTGAGCTTGAGGCCCTCGGTGCGGGCGATGCCGATGCAGGGGATGTCCGGCATCTCGGTCTGCAGCGTCTCCGGCGTCGGGTTACCCCAGGCCGACTTCATCGAGCCGAAGGGCACGGCCTCGTTCGTCTCATCGCCCCAGTTCATCATCACCTGAGCGATCGAGCCCTTCTGCCAGGCGATCAGTGCCTTCTCGTGGCGCGCCGGGGAGTAGGACAGCTCGGAGAGGGTGATCTTGCCGCGCACGTCCTTGCCCGCGTAGTCCGATTCCGCGCCGGAGCCGACGTAGACCAGCTCGCCCTCGACGCCGTCGGTCGACGCCGAGTGCCCCAGGGTGTGCGCCTCGATCTCGCGCGACTCCGGCTCCAGCAGCCAGAGCCCGCCGGCTTCGGGGAAGGAGACCAGCCCGCGGAACTCGTGCAGCCGCGCCTCCAGTCCGGCCTCGGCGAAGCGGTCGCGGGAGTACTCGGCCATCCGGCGGCTGTTCTCGCTGCCGGCCAATCGCGAGGGAATCTCGCTGGTGATCTGCTCGATCATCGCCCAGGTGCGCTCGGCGGAAAGCTCTCGCAGGACGTCCTCGAACGACATGGCACCCTCCTCTGGCTTTGCATCGACCGGCAGGCAGGGCATTATAGAAGGGAACGCAAATCCATCAGCAACGCGACCAGGGGTGACGCCATGAGCGGATCCGATCTTCGCCGGTTGGAAGAACTGCGCCGGCTATACCCGATCGACCCCTGCCGCCAGATCGCGCGCTTCGCCCTCGGCGCGCTCGACAGTTCCAGCCACGCTGACTACCTGACGGTCATCCCGGTCGATGGCGGCAAGCTCATGGAAGCGGCCTTTGCGGAGGCCGACTGTCTGATTGACCTCCGCAGCCCACCGGGCAATAGACTCGAAACCCTGAAGGGTGACCGAGCAGTTCTGGCTGAATCTCCAGATGTCCACTGATCTCTATCACGCGGCCCGTAAGCTAGAGGCTATTGAGGCCTAAGCCCTGCGGAAAGGGCGTGTAATGCCGGGCAACGAACGGCTTGTGAGCAACACGGCCCTGGTTCGGCTGGCAGGTATTGCGCATCGCAGCGCACCACGCGATTGGTCAGTTCTACAGATGATGGCGGCGAGCAGTAGGTAATACCCTCGACGTGTCGAAACAGCCGGCAACGCCGCCGGTTGAGAACTTCGCACGTGGAGGTGCCTCATGCTCGCATCCTGCTTTCCCGGGACTGTGCCCGAGACAAACTGGACTGGACGGCTCGCCGGGCGTATAGCCCGGTGCCCGCGCACGACAGTCATGATCTGGTCCACGTTGCTGGGCATCTCGATCGTGCTGTTCGCGTTCTTCGGCGGCACGCTGCAGGAATCCGACGCGCCCGGCAATAGCTTCAGCAACGCGCCGGAGTCGGTTGTCGGCGACCGGCTGATCGAGGACCACTTCCCCGACATGGCTGCCGGCCAGGAACTGGTCGTCGTCCGCTCCGATGCCTACGACGTCTACCATCCCGAGTTCCAGCAGTTCGTTGTTGACCTCGAGGCGGACATCCTGGCGCTCGACGGCGTCGTCGCGTCGACGACCAGCCACTACGCGGCCGGCGACGAGCGGCTCGTCTCCGAGGACGTCGACACGTTGATCCTGCCGGTGACGCTGATCAACGAGGGCAACCCGGTGGAGAACGTCCGCGAGCTGATCGAGGTGGTCGAGGCGGCCAGTGAGAAGCGCCGGGAGTTCGAGGTCGCCGTCGGCGGCGAGGCGAGCGCCAGCCTGACCAACGTCACCGCCAGCGAGGACAGCCTGATCACCGGCGAGCGCTTCGGCGGGCCGGTGGCGCTCGTCATCCTGCTGGCCGTCTTCGGCGCGCTGGTCGCCGCCGGGCTGCCGCTCGGGCTGGGCGTGGCGGCGGTGCTGATCGCGCTGGGCGGCGCGGCCGTGGCCGGTCAGTTTCACGACTTCTCGCTCTTCATCGTCAACATCACCTTCATGATCGGCCTGGCGGTCGGGATCGACTACGCCCTGTTCATCATCAAGCGCTACCGCGAGGAGCGCGCCACGGCCGGCAAGGTCGAGGCGATCGCCCGCACCGGGGCGACGGCCAGCCGGGCGATCCTCTTCTCCGGCCTGACGGTGATCGTCGCGCTGGCCGGGCTACTGCTGGTGCCCTCGACGATTTTCCAGAGCATCGCCCTGGGCGCGATGGCGGTCGTGGCCGTCTCAGTGGCAATGAGCCTGACGCTGCTACCCGCCCTGTTGAGCCTGCTCGACCACCGGATCGAGCGCGGCCGCATCCCCTGGCTCAATCGACGCACGACAGCCAGCGAGGACGGCCGCTTCTGGGGTCGGGTCACCGTTGGCGTGCTGCGCCGGCCGCTGCTCAGCCTGATCGCGGCGGTGGTCCTGCTGATCGCCCTGGCGCTGCCCTACGCGACGACCCGGCTGGGCATGACCGGCGTCAGCCAGCTGCCGCCCGGCTCATCGCCGCGCGCCGCGTTCGAGATCCTGAACGAGGAGTTCTCGCCGGGCCCGCTCTCGCCGATCCAGATCGTCGTCAAGACGCCAGCGCCTCGTGAGCCGGGCCTGTTCAACATCGTCAACGCCCTGGCCGTTGACCTCGACCAGCGGCCGGAGAGCGCCCTGACCGGCATCCGCACGTCGAACGACGGCGCGGTCACCCTGCTGGAGATGACCGTCGCCAGTGAGGCGGAGAGCGACCTGGCGCACGACACCGTCCGCGAGCTACGCGAGGAGATCCTGCCGGGGCGCTTCGCCGGCACGCGGGCGGAGACCTACGTCACCGGCCAGACCGCTTACTCGCGGGACTCGATCGCCTTGATCGAGGAGTACACGCCCTACGTCTTCGCGCTGGTGCTCGGCGCCAGCTTCGTGCTGCTGCTGGTGGCCTTCCGCTCGCTGGTCATCCCGCTCAAGTCGATCCTGATGAACCTGCTCTCGGTTGGCGCGACCTACGGGATGCTGACGCTGGTCTTCCAGCACGGCGTCGGGGCGCGGCTGTTCGGCTTCGAGCGCGTTGAGTCGATCATGGCCTTCATGCCGCTGTTCATGTTCTCGGTGCTCTTCGGGCTCTCGATGGACTACCACGTCTTCATCCTGAGCCGAGTCAAGGAGCGCTACGACGAAACCGGCGATAATGCCGGGGCGGTCATCCACGGCCTGCGCTCGACCGGCAGCGTCGTGACCGGTGCGGCGCTGATCATGGTGGCAATCTTCTTCGGCTTCGCGCTGGGCGACTTCGCCCAGATGCAGCAGATGGGCTTCGGGCTGGCCTTCGCGATCCTGCTCGATGCCACGCTGGTGCGCACCATCCTGCTCCCGGCCACGATGCGCCTGCTGGGCGAGTGGAACTGGTACCTGCCGCGCTGGCTTGCCTGGCTGCCGGACCTCAGCATCGAAGGCTCGCCCGCAACCCGGCCGCTCACCCCGGCAACGACGACTGCGACCGGCGACGACTAATCGCGGCTACGGCGGTAACCAACTTGCCTCAAGACCGTAGGGGTGGAGACAAGCCCCACCCTACGATGGGGCATGACCACGACTTCGTGATCAACTGGCCAGCCGGCAGATGAGGATGTACTCGGGCTGGTCGTCCGCGATAGGTTCCTTCTGCCAGTTGCCCCATTGCTCGACGACCTCGAAGCCGTGCTGCGCCAGCATGTCCTTCAGGTAATCCAGCTCGACGTAGCGCAGCGAGGATGTCTCGCGGGTGCGATCACCGGTCTCGCGGACCAACCGCTCGCCGATCAGCACCTCGATCCCGTTTTCGGGGTCGTAGGTCGAGCCGATCAGCAGGTCGACCTGCCGCCCCTGGCCATCCTCGATCGTCTTCCAGAGCGTGGGCTCCTCCGAGCCGCCGAAGTCTTTCGCCGCGAAGTTGCGCGTCTCGAAGGCCAGCGTGCCATCGTCGAGCAGGTGCTCGCGGGCGCGCTCGAAGAAGGCGTGGATATCGTCATCGGTCAGCAGGTGCTGGAAGGCGTGGCCGGTCATGTAGATCAGCTTGAACTTGCGGCCGAGATCTATCGTCCGGGCATCGTCGACGCTCCACTCGATGTCCAGCCCCGCCTCATCCGAGAGCATCCGGGCGCGCTCGATCATCGCCGGGGTCACATCTAGCCCGGCTGCCTCGATCCCGGCCTGGGTGATGGCCCGGACGAGCCCACCCGTCCCGCAGCCGACATCCAGCACCGGCCCGCCGGTCGTCTTCGCCAGTTCCAGGTAGAAGTCGTCGCTCGGCCCCCAGGTATTCTCCTCGTCGTACTCCTCGGCGTTGGCGTACTCCGGCAACCCCTGGCCGATCGGATACGTCCGACTCACACACATCCTCCGTCGTTCATGACACCCTTGCGCGCGACGGCATCACGCGCTGGTCCACGTCGTATAGGCTGGCGGCCACTGTCCACGATGCTCGTATTCTGCCAGCAACGCGCTGTCGATCAGGAATTCGTACAGGTCCTGGTCGTCGCCGACGTCGAACGCGACCGCGGCCGCTAGCGCCTCGCGGATGGCCGGGTCATCGACACGGCGGGCCTCGCCACGCAGCGCGAACTCATCATCCACCTCTTCCGGCGGGAAGGCATGCAGGGCATAGCGCGGATCGCGCTCGAGGTCGCGGCGCTTCGGGGACGGCACCAGAAAGGCGTACAGGCCGCCCCGCTCCTGGGCTACGACGATCGGGTGGAGCCGGGGCGCGCCAGCGCGGTCGACCGTCGCGAGAAACGCCAGGCCCGGCCCGAACTGGTAGAGCAGCCGCCGCCCCCGCTCCGCTAGCTCGCCAGCCTCCCGAGCGAAGTCGTCCCACCGATGCATGAGCGCCCGCCTTTCGTTGTGCCGCACGGATGTTCTACAGCATACACTCCGGATTCGCCCAGGAGCACTTATCGCCTGTCATGTTCGGCGGGCGGCCGTGCGGCACCCAGCGGCCGGGATGCGCTTGGGAGCGCGGCGTGTCGGATATGTCTTTGCGCCGCTGTAGGGATGGTCGAGAAACGCTGCTATCTCATCCGCATGCGGGGATCGAGCGCGTCGCGGAGACCGTCACCCAGCAGGTTGAGCGCCAGCACCAGCAGGAACAGCGCCAGCCCCGGAAAGGCTGCCAGCCACCAGGCGACCTGCACGAAGCGCTGGCCCTCGCGGAGCATGTTGCCCCAGGTCGGGGTCTCCGGCGGCACTCCGGCGCCCAGGAACGAGAGCGACGCCTCGGCGATGATCGCCAACGCGACGATGAAGGTGCACTGGACGATCAGTGGCGAGAGCACATTCGCGAAGATGTAGCGCCGCAGGATCAGGTGGTCCCGAGCGCCGATGGCGCGCGCCGACTCGACATACGGCTGGTTCTTCATCGCCAGGGTCATCCCGCGCATGAGCCGGGCGATGCTCGGCGTGTAGACGACGCCCAGGGCGACGA
>DATGQR010000104.1:0-12725 GCA_035304105.1 Thermomicrobiales bacterium
GCTAGTCGGGATGGCGATGACGTCAAAGCGCGACCAGGCGTTGACCGTCGCGGCGCGAGCGTGATCGCGCAGCCGCTGGGCGCGGATATAGGCGTCGGCCGGCAGGGCCATGCCGATCTCGATCGTAGCGCGCACGTTCGGCGCGTAGTGCTCGGCGTGGCGTTGGTGGAGCTGGCTGTGAGCCGCGGCGCCCTCGGCGCGGATGATGATCGCGTGCATCGCCACCAGGTTGTCGAACGAGTAGGGCGCAATCGCGTCGGTGACGATAGCGCCCTCCTTCGCCAGATGCTCGACGGCGTCGATCACGGCCGCGCGCATCGCTTCGCTTGCGTGGGCCAGAGCGTCGGCCCAGACGCCGATGCGCGGCGGACCGATGGCGGCGCAGCCCCCGCAGCGCGGCAGGCCCGGCCGGGCCAGGACGTCGTAGACCCGGGCGGCGTGGCGCACCGAGCGGGCGTGGATGCCCAGCGTGTCGAGGCTGACGGCGTAGGGAATGACGCCCTCCATGCTGGTCCAGCCGTAGCCCGGCTTGAAGCCGGTGACCCCGCAGAAGGCCGACGGGCGCAGCACCGAGCCGCCCGTCTGGGTGCCCAGCGCGACATCCACCTGCCAGGCGCCGACGGCCGCAGCCGAACCGGCGCTCGATCCGCCGGGCGTGCGCTCCAGGTTCCAGGGATTGCGCGTCTTCGACGGGTCGCTGGCAGCGAATTGGGTGGTGACCGTCTTGCCGACGATCAGCGCGCCGGCCTCCCGCAGCCGCGCGACCAACGGAGCGTCCCGGTTCACCAGGCGCCCCTCGAAGGGCGTGAAGCCTGCCACGGTCGGCAGCCCGGCCACGTCGATGATGTCCTTGATGCCAACCGTCAGCCCGGCCAGCGGCAAGTCCTCGCCGCGCTCCAGCCGGGCCTCGATCATACGCGCGTCGGAGTAGGCTAGCTCCTCGTCGATCGCAACCCAGGCGCGGACGTCGTCATCGGTGGCGTGGATACCGGCCAGCGTCCGGTCGAGAATCTCAGTGATCGCGCCCATCAGCCGCGCTCCTCAGGGTCGAGCCCGACGAAGTCCGGCGGGCGCAGGCGGCGCACGCGCTCGATCGCGGCCGCGGCCCTGTCGATCTCGGCGCTGACGGCCTCAGCGCGCTCGTCGCCGAAGAGCTGCCGCACGCGAGCCGCGAGCATCTCGCGCAGCTGCTCGCCATCTTCCCGATGCGTGGGTCGCGGCTGAGCGCTCATTGGCGCGGCAGCAGCGGCACGGCGCGCGCCGCGTCGGGTATCGGCGGACCGGGCAGGTCCTGGGCACTGTAGACCGGTTCGCCGGGCGCCGGCTCGATCTCGTGGTACTCGCCGTCCGGCCCCAGCTCCCAGACATGCACGTTCGACCTGAGCTGGTAGAGCAGCAGATCGTCGCGCACGTAGGCCATCAGCGCCGGGTCCTCGATCGGGAACAGCACCTCGACGCGGTAATCGAGGTTGCGCGGCATGAGGTCGGCGCTGCCGGCGATGACATACTCGCGATCGTCCGCCGACCCATGCTTGAAGTAGTAGGCGCGAGCGTGCTCCAGGAAGCGCCCGAGAATGCTGATGACGCGGATGTTCTCGCTGACGCCGGGGATGCCCGGGCGCAGCGAGCAGAAGCCGCGCACCAGCAAGTCGATCTGAACGCCGGCCTGGGACGCCCGGTACAGCTCGCGGATCATCGGCACATCGGTGATCTGGTTCATCTTCATGATGATCCGGCCTTCGGCGCCGTACTCGGCCTCCTTGCGGATCAGCGCCGTCATCCGCTCGCGCAGGTTGACCGGGGCGACGAGCAGCTTGCGGTACTCGCGCTGCTCCGAGTAGCCGGTCAGCAGGTTGAAGACGTCCGAGACGTCGGAGGCGATGTCGTAGTCGCTGGTCATGAAGCTCAGGTCGGTGTAGAGGCGCGCCGTCACCGGGTTGTAGTTGCCGGTTCCCAGGTGCACGTAGCGGCGTAGCCTGCCGCCCTCGCGACGCACCACGAGCGTGACCTTGCAGTGCGTCTTCATGCCGAAAGAGACCCCATAGGCTACGTGCACGCCAGCGCTCTCCAATGCGCGCGCCCAGCGAATGTTGCTCTCCTCATCGAAGCGCGCCTTGAGCTCGACCAGCACGGCGACCTGCTTCTCGTCGTCGCGCGCTTCGAGCAGGGCGTCAACGATCGGCGAGGCGCTGCCGACGCGATAGAGCGTCTGCTTGATCGCCACCACGTCCGGGTCGGCCGACGCCTGGCGCACCAGGTCGACCACCGGGCTGAACGAGTCGTAGGGATGGTAGAGCAGGATGTCGCGCCGCTGCAGCACTTCGAAGATCGAACTGGCCTCCTGGTACCACTGCGGGATGCGTGGCGTGAAGCTGGGAAACTTCAGGTCCGGGCGGTCGATCGAGCCCAGCTCCATCAGGCTGGACAGGCCGAGCGGCCGGTCCATGACGTAGGTATCGAGTGGTGAGACATCCAGCTGTGCCGCCAGCCAGTGACGCCATTCGTCCGGCATGGCCGGCTCGACCGAGAGGCGCACCACGAAGCCGAACAGGCGCTGCTCCAGCTCGGCCTCGACCGCCTGCATGACCGTCCCGGCGGTGCTGTCGCGCAGCTCGTAATCGGCCGCGCGTGTCAGCCGGAACATGTAGACGTCCTTGATGCGCTTGCCCGGGAACAGCGTCTCCAGGTTGGCTTCGATGACCTCTTCGAGCAGCACGAAGCGGAAGCGCTCGTTGCCCTCGGGCCCGACGCCGTTCCGCCCAGGAACCTCGATGAAGCGCGGGATGTTCGGCGGGATCTTCAGCCGCGCGACGTGCTCGCCGAGGTCGTCTTCCAGCACGATCAGCATGTTCAGGCTCAGGCTGGAGATGTGCGGGAAGGGGCGCGCCTCGTCGACCGCCTGGGGCGTCAGCATCGGGTACATCTCGCGCTCGTAGAGGTCGCGCAGCAACTTCCGCTCGCGCTTCTTCAGCTCGTCGTAGGGCACGAACTCGACGCCGGCCTCAGCCAGCTTGGGGCGGATGTCCTCGTGCCAGACGCGGCGCTGCTCGTTGACGATCTGGGCGACCTCGCGCCGGATCTCGGCGAGCACGCGGCTGACCGACAGCCCGTCGGCGCCCGGCTCCCCGGTGCCGGCCATCCTCTGCTCGATCAGCCCGGCCACGCGCACCATGAAAAACTCGTCGAGGTTCGAAGAGACGATGCCGATGAACCGGGCGCGCTCCAGCAGCGGCAGATCCTGTTTCTGGCCCATCGCCAGGACGCGGCGCTGGAAATCGAGCAGGCTCAGCTCGCGGTTGGTGTAGTACTCCGGGTTGGTCAGGTCGATCTCATCCGCGGCGGATCGGCGGCCATCGGCCTGCACGACATCGGAGTCCGCCTGGGTTTTCAGGTCAGTAGAAACGTCGGACATGAAATCGTCCTCGCCAGCGTTGATCGATCGGGCATTGTCATTATGCTAACTAGACAGTGATAACGCAGCAATAGCAGATCGGTCGCAACGCCCGCAGAAATCGAACGAACACGGTTTGGTAGGCTAGCGACGACGATTCAGGCGAAATGGAGTCATTGTGGCGATCACCCCGAGCCAGCTGAGCCCGCTCGAAGAGCCGCACGCCGGCATGCCCTACGCGCGGGCTATGGGCCGGCTGATCGAGGAGCGCTTCGACATGATGATGTCCTATCGCGACGGCACGCTCGACGGCAGCGACCCGGAGGACCTCCACCAGATGCGCGTCTGGTCGCGCCGCCTGCGGGCTGCGATGGACGTCGCGACCGACTGCTTCCCCAATCGCTACAAGTTCTTCCACCGGCGCATCAAGGAGCTGACCGACGTGCTCGGCGAAGTGCGCGACTTCGACGTCATGATCGAGGAACTGAGCGCCTACCGCGACGGCCGCCCGGCCGACGAGCGCCCGGCGATCAACGAGATGATCCGGGATCTGCGCGCGCGCCGCGAGGCCGGGCGGGCCAACTTGCTGAGCTTCTTCGCCCAGCTCGAGCGCGAGCGCTTCGACGTGCGCTTCCGGGGCTTCATCGCGGAGCACACCCATGGCTAAGGCGAGGAAGATCAAAGGCCTCGACCGGAACGCGCCGGTCATCGAGAACGCCGCCCGGATCATCGCCGTGCGGCTGGACGAGATGTACCAGTTTGCGCCGTATGTCGAAGACCCAGAAAACATCGAGGAGATCCACAACCTGCGCATCGCCGCCAAGCGCCTGCGCTACACCCTGGAGATGTTCCGCTTCGCATTCCCGAAGGGTCTCAAGGCGCTGATTGATGAGGTCAAGGCCATCCAGTCCGCGATCGGCGACATGCGCGACGCCGACATCATGATCGAGACGGTCCAGGGGCTGCTCGCAGGGCGCGCCGCGGCGCGGGCCGAGCGGCTGATGGATATCGCCACGGCCGCCGAGCGCGGCACGCTCGCGCAGCGCAAGCAGCGCATCGGCGAGGCGCTGGCTGCGCCAACCGTCCTGCGCGACGACGTCGCCTACTACACCCTGATCGCCCACAAGTCGGACGTCAGCCGGCAGTCCTACCAGGAGTTCCTGGCCGCCTGGCGGGCGATGGAGGCGACCGACTTCTACGGCCGGCTGCGCCGCTTCGTCGGCATCGACCCGCCCGAGCCTGAGGTCGCCCCAATCGACGCTGGCGAGGACATCGTCACCGACGAGCAGGTGCGCTCCGATGAGTTGCCGGAGGCGCTGGTCGACGTGGAGCCGGGCGAGTGAGCGCGGAGATCCGCATCGCGGTCTTCTCGGACGTGCACGGCAACGTCCAGGCGCTACGGGCCGTGCTCGACGAGATCGAGCGGCGCGGCCCCTACGACGAGATCATCGCGGCCGGAGACTACTGCCTCAAGGGTCCCGAGCCAGTCGCGGCGCTGGAGATCGTCCGCGAGCGCGCCACGCGCATGTTGATCGGCAACACCGACCGCGACATCCACGACGGCGGCGCCAGCCTGGCGGACCCCAGCGGCCGCAAGCTCGAAGCCATCGAGTGGACCCGCGAGCGCATGGGCCCGGAGCGCGTCAACTTTCTGGGCGAGTTGGAGTTCGAGGTCACGATCCAGGCTCCGGACGGCGCGATCCTCCAGGTGGTCCACGCCAACCCGCGCGACCTGACCACCCACATCATGCCCGACTGGAGCGCTGGCGAGGTGCTGGCGATCGTCGAGGGCAGCCCGGCCGACACGCTCGTCTTCGGCCACCTCCACATCGCCTATACGCGCAGGGTCAACGGCCTGCGGCTCTTCGATGTCGCCGCCTGCGGGCTTCCCCAGGACGGCGACCGGCGCGCTGCCTGGGGCGAATTCATCTGGTCCCCGGAAGACGGCTGGCGCGGCGCGATCCACCGCGTCGGCTACGACGTGGCCGAGACGATCCTCCACATCGTGCGCTCCGACATGCCGGCCCAGAAGCGCCGCATCCGCGACCTGGTGACAGCCGCCTATGCCTGAGCCGCTGGAGATCGAGGGCAAGTTCGCCTGCGAGCCGGAGGATCTAGAGCGCCTGCTGGCTCTCGATCGCATCGGAGACTTCCGGCTCACCGAGCGCGACGAGCGCATCCAGACCGACACGTACTTCGACACGCCATCGCTGGCGCTTCGCGGCGCGTCCTCCAGCCTGCGCCTGCGCGAGATCGGCAGCGCCGTCAAGGCCACGTTCAAGGGCGCGCGTCAGGCGGTCAGCGCCGTCAGCGCCGAGTCGCATCTCATCCAGCGCTTGGAGCTGGAGGTGCCGGTCGTGCCCGCGCCAGCCGACCACGAGGCGTTCCTGGCGCGGCTTGACCTCGCGCCCGTCGCCCGTGCCCGGGAGCTGGCTGGGACCGCAGAGTTGCGCCCGATCGCCCGGCTGGTCACATTCCGGCGCATGCTGCACTACGCGCGCTCGAACGGCGAGACGGTCGAGCTCTCGCTCGACACCGTTGACGCGCTCGACCTGCGCGACAACCGCGCCACCCAGATCGTCGAAGTGGAGCTGGAACTCACCCAGGGCACCGCCGCCACGCTGATCGCCGCCGCCACAGCGCTCAACGCTGCCATCCCCACGCTGCGTCCGTCCCACGCATCCAAGCTCGCCCGCACCCTCGGCGACGCCTGACCCCGCGCGCGATAAGTCAGTCCTGGCCACGTCGTCGCGCAGCCCACGCTCATAGGGAACCTCACGGCACTCAGGGATTGTGCGAGCCGGCCTCTACACAGTTCGTGCTAGTCGTCCTTCTTCTTCCAGCGGCCGCTGTCGTCGTCCTTCTCGTAGTCATTCTTGACGGCCGCCCAGGCTACGCGGTGGGCGCGGGATTCGTCGTGGCCGTACTGGTCCCAGGCGCTGTTGTAGGCGGCCTGGTAGATCTCCTGGGCGTGCTTCGGCAGGTTGTCCCGGACGCTGTCGGGTAGCTCACTGAGCTTGTTGTAGGGCATTTTCACGCTCCTCTCACGAGAACAGTCCGATTCGTGAATTCCAACTGTTCCGGAGCGCGCACCCCAATAGTCCCGGGCACAACCTGTGGATCTGTTACCGCATCTGTACCGGGTTCGTGTCTCCGGTACCCCGACCGGGCGCCATCCCCGTCTTAACCTCGTTATCAGCTTCCACACATTGCCGGCCAGTCAGGGCCGGATTCACCGACAGAGAGGGGTTTGCACGATGAGCAAGCAGAACTTCCGGACCCCGAACCCCATCGAAGTCCAGAAGAACCTCAAGGGCATCAGTTACCCGGCCCAGAAGGACGAGGTCGTTCGTACAGCCCGCAACAACGACGCTGAGGACTGGATCGTGCAGGCGCTCGAACGCCTGCCGGATCAGACCTTCGAGGCGCCGACCGATGTCAACGCGGCGCTGAGCAACGCGCATTAGGCGCGGAGAGGCGGGTGTGGTGGGATGCTGACACTGGGAATCAACGCGGCCTTCCACGATCCAGCCGCCTGCCTGGTCCAGGATGGCGAGGTGATCGCCGCGGCCGAGGAGGAGCGCTTCTCTCACATTAAGCACGGCAAGCGCCCCGTTCCGTTCTCGACCTGGGAACTACCCTTCCTGGCAATCGACTACTGTCTGAGCGCGGCCGGCGCCTGCCTGGCCGACGTCGACCACGTAGCCTACTCGTTCGATCCGTACCAGCTGCTCGGCCGCCACGCCGGGGCGACGGCCATCGAGCTGCCCCTGGAGCCGAGCGCCCAGCCCACGCCAGAGGAATGGGCCTCGGCCTGGGACCCGCTCTTCCTGGCCTCGATCATCAACGCGCCGCGCCACCTGGCCAGCGGCGCGCCTCACCGTCTGGCCACCCGGTTCCGCAGCATCTCGGCAGATAGTCCCTACCGCTGGCACTTCGTCGACCACCACGCCGCCCACGCCGCCAGCGCCTTCCACGCCTCGCCGTTCGAGCGCGCCGCCATCATGACGCTCGACGGGCGCGGCGAGCGCGCGACGACGACGTACCGCCTGGGCGAGGGCAACGACCTGCGCCGCATCGGGCAGGTCGACTTCCCCCACTCGCTCGGCCTGCTCTACGAGCGCCTGACCGAGTACCTGGGCTTCCTGCACTCCTCCGACGAGTACAAGGTCATGGCCCTGGCCTCCTTCGGCGAGCCCGCCTATCTCGACGAGTTTCGCCGGATCATCAGGCTCGGCGAGCGCGGCAACTACACCATCGCCAACCTCGACCTGGCCGCGCGCTTCGGGCCGGCCCGCGCGCGCGGTGAGCCGCTGGAGCAGCGCCATTTCGACATCGCCCACTCGCTCCAGAAAGCGCTGGAGGAGACAGTCCTGGCGATCGCCGTGTGGCTGCACGAGGAGACCGGCGCCGACGCCCTCTGCCTGGCCGGCGGGGTGGCGCTCAACTGCGTCATGAACGCCCGCCTGCGCGACCACGGCCCCTTCGAGCACATCTGGGTCCAGCCCGCCGCCGGCGACGCCGGGACCGCCCTCGGCGCGGCCCTGCTGGTCGATGCGCGCCAGCGCAGCGATGGCGAGCGGCGCTACCGCATGGACCACGCCTTCCTCGGCCCGGAGTTCGGCGACGACGAGATCGAGCAGTTCCTGCGCTGGTCAAAGCTGCCCTACCGGCGGTCGGATGACCTGATCGACGAAACCGCCGAGATCCTGGCGAACGACCGCATCATCGGCTGGTACCAGGGGCGGCTGGAGTTCGGGCCGCGGGCGCTCGGGGCGCGCTCGATCCTGGCCTCGCCCGTATCGCCCGACATGCAGACCCGCCTCAACGAGATCAAGGATCGCGAGGACTTCCGCCCTGTCGCCCCGGTCGTCCTTGAAGAAGAGGCCGCCAACTGGTTCAGGGGCGCCGGCGTTTCGCCCTACATGCTATTCGTCTACGACGTCCTGCCCGGTAAGGCCGAGCGCATCCCGGCCGTGCGCCACGTCGCCGGCACGGCCCGCATCCAGACGATCAACCGCGACCAACACGCCGCCTACTACGACCTCCTGAAGGCCTTCGGCGAGCGCACCGGCGTCCCGGTGCTGGTCAATACCTCGTTCAACACGCGCGGCGAGCCGATCGTCTGTACCCCGCGCGATGCCGTCGAGTGTTTCTGGACGTCGCCGCTGGACGCCCTGGTGATCGGCTCGTTCATCCTTGAGAAGCCGGGGAAGGCGGCATGAGCCCCTGCGTCTCGGTCGTCGTCCCGACTCGCGCCCGGCCAGAGCTGCTGGAGCGCTGTCTGGCGGCGCTAGCCGGCCAGGAGCTCGAACCGTGCCGCTACGAAGTGATCGTCGTCGACGACGCCCCGGCCCTCGATACATTCCGTCAGGTGACCGGCTGGGCGCGCCGGGAGTGCGAGCGCGGCCTGGCGATCCGCTACCTGGCCGCCTGCCACGAGCCACACGGCCCGGCCGCCGCCCGCAACCGCGGCTGGCGCGCCGCCCGCGGCGAGATCATCGCCTTCACCGACGACGACTGCCTGCCGGAGCCGGACTGGCTGCGCGCCGGGCTGACCGCGCTGGCGCCCGGCATCAGCGGCGTCTATGGCCGGGTCAGCGTCCCGCTCCCGGATACGCCGACGGACTACCAGCAGAACGCCGCCCTGCTGGAGCACGCGTCCTACCTGACCGCCAACGCCTTCTACCGGCGCTGCGCCCTGGAGGAAGCCGGCGGCTTCGACGAGCGCTTCGAGCTGGCCTGGCGCGAGGACAGCGACCTGGCCTTCACCCTGCTCGACCTGGGCCACCGCATCGAGCACGCCCCGGCTGCCCGGGTGGTCCACCCCGTCCGCCCCGCTCGGTGGGGCGTCAGCGTCGGCCAGCAGCACAAGGCCATGTACAACGCCCTGCTCCATCGCAAGCACCCCGAACGCTTCCCCTGGAGCCCGCGCAACGGCCCGATCTGGGAGTACTACCGCATCACCGGCGCGCTGCTGGCAACCGCCGCGGCCCTGGCGCTCGACAGGCGGCGGCTCGGGCTCGGCTTCGCCGCCCTCTGGGCCGCGCTCGTCGGCCGCTTCGCCCGTCGCAGGCTGGCGGGCACATCGATAGCGCCCCGCCACGTCGCCGAGATGATCGCAACCTCGACGATCCTCCCGCCACTGGGCATCTTCTGGCGGCTGCGCGGCGCGGTTCGTTATCGCGTGCCCTATTTCTGAGCCGCGACCGGCTCCGCCTCGCTCCGCCAACGACCTGACTTCAGCCAGAGGAGCGCATCGTGAAGTTACCAAGTTATGTCCAGCTTGAGCCGGTCGGCCAGTGCAATCTGCGCTGTCGCATGTGCGCCATCCAGTTCCGCCGCGACGGCCCGCCGCACGGCCCGCTCGCCTTCATGGACTATGACCTCTTCACCCGCCTGGTCGACGAGAACCCGGAACTACGCGACCTGCACTTGCAGGGCCTCGGCGAGCCGATGATGCACCCGCGCTTCTTCGACATGGTGAGCTACGCCGCCGCGCGCGGCGTGCGGGTCACGACGAACACCAACGGCACGCTGCTCAACGGGCGCCGCGCCGAAGCCTGCGTCACCAGCGGGCTCGCTGGCGCCCATATCTCGATCGACGGCGCGACGCCGGAGACCTACGAGCACATCCGCGTGCGCTCGAAGTTGGAGCGAGTCATCCGCGGGCTGAAGAACCTGCAGGCGGCAAAGGTCCGGCTAGGCGGCGCCGCGCCCCGGATCAAGATGGTCGTCGTCATCATGCGCCGAAACCTCCACGAGCTGCCGGCGCTCGTCCGGCTGGCCCACGAGCATGGCGTCGACGAGGTCTTCGTCCAGCACCTCTGCCACGACTTCGGCGAGTCCAGCCTCCCGGCCCACTACCGCCCGATGCGCGACTTCGTGGAAGACCAGACGCTCTTCAACGAGGACCTGGAGCAGGTCGAGCGTCACTTCGACGCCGCCCGCGCCGCTGCCGGCGAACTCGGCGTCGATCTGCGCCTGCCGCGCACCCGGATGAAGATCCATCCGCCCGGCACACCCGGCCGCCAGCGCTGCAACTGGCCCTGGACCAATGGCTACGTCAGCTACGACGGCCACGTCATGCCCTGCTGCATGGTCTCGACTCCCGACCGCATCAACTTCGGGCAGGTCGACGGCCGCGACTTCGCGACGATCTGGACGGGCGAGGACTTCCAGCGCTTCCGCGGGCGCCTGGACTCCGATACCCCGCCGGAGATCTGCCGCTCATGCTCGATCTACAGCGGCACGTTCTAGGTTCCGATACCCAGCAGGGAGAAGCCCGATGACGCGTGTCGATGTCGCGCTGGCGACGATCAACCGGCTGGAATCGCTGATCATGACGCTCTCCGGCCTGGCCGCTCAGAGCCACAGCGACCTGCGCGTCATCGTCGCCGACCAGAGCGACGCGCCGGCCGGGCAGAGCGCCGTCGTCCAGGCGCTCGGGAGAATCATCGAAGCGCGCGGCGGAGCCTTCGAGTATCACCACCGTCCCGAGCGCCGCGGCATCGCCGAGCAGCGCCAGTTCCTGCACGAGCAGTCGATGGCTGACTACGTCCTTTCGATTGACGACGACGTCTTCATCGAGCCCTGGGTCGTCGCCCGGCTGGTCGCGGTCATCCGGGCGCAGGGCTGCGGCTTCGTCGGGGCCTTCCCGGCCGGGCTGAGCCACCGCGGCGATGTTCGGCCCGAGCAGCAGCGCGTCGAGCCGTGGGAGGGGCCGGTCCGGCCCGAGGCACTGGAGCCGGACGTCTCACCGGAGTGGGAGCGCTGGAACATCCACCGCGCGGCCAACACGTATCACGCGGCCCGGGACCTGCCGCCCGGCGCGGCGCTGATCTACAAGGTCGCCTGGGTTGCCTGCTGCGTGCTCTACGACCGCCGCAAGCTGGAGCGGGTCGGCGCTTACCGCTTCTGGGAGCGCCTGCCGCGCTGGCACTCCGGCGAGGACGTGCTGGTCCAGAACCTGCTGATGCGCCGCTGGGGCGGCTGCGCGATCCTGCTCTCCGGCGCCTACCACTCCGAGGTGCCCTCCACGACGCTCAACGCGCGCGGCACCATCGACCGCCACGCCCTGGATCTGCTGCCCGAGATGATCGCCCGCTATATCCCGACGGAGTTGCCTGGATGAACCCAGCGCGGGCATCGCGTCTCAGATCATTGCGGTGAGCCGAGCCTCCATTGGCCTGCCAGGCCCGGTAAGGAGGTCATCCTGGACCGACTGCGTGGGACGAAGCGAGGGCTGAACCTGACGCTTATCCTGAGTGAGGTGACAATCCAGGTTACGGGAGCACCGGGCTACCCCGCGTTGCGGAGGTAGGCGAGGACGGCCAGGACGCGGCGATGCTGTGAACTGGAGTTGTCGAGACCGAGCTTGGTAAAGATGTTGCTGATGTGCTTCTCGACGGTGCCCTCGCCGATGAACAGGTGTTCGGCGATGGCGGTGTTGGACTGCCCCTCGGCCATCAGCGCCAGCACCTCCATCTCGCGCGGCGTCAGCTCGGAGAGGCGCTGGTCGCGCCGCCGGCGGCTGAAGAGCTGTGAGACGACCTCGGGGTCGAGCACCGTCCCGCCGGCCGCCACCTGGCGCAGTGCTGAGAGGAATTCGGAGACGTCAGCCACGCGGTCCTTAAGCAGGTAGCCGACGCCCTCGGCGCCGGCCTCCAGCAGTTCGCTGGCGTATTGCTCTTCGACATACTGGGAGAGGATCAGGATAGGGCTGCCCGGCACCTCGCGGCGCGCCTCGATGGCGGCCCGCAGTCCCTCGTCACGGTAGCTGGGCGGCATGCGCACGTCGACGATCGAGATGTCCGGCCGGTGCTCGCGGATCGCCGCGACCAGGTCAGGACCATTCTCCACGCTGGCGACGATCTCGTGGCCGGCGTGGTCGAGCAGCCGCACGAGTCCCTCGCGCAGCAAGACCGAATCTTCAGCAATCACGACTCGCAAGGCAGCTCCACGTGGATGCGCGTCCCCTCTCCCTCGGGGCTATCCACATGAAGCTTACCCTCAAGCGCGGCCACGCGGTCAAACATCCCGGTCAACCCGGTGCCCGCCGCCACTTCGGCGCCGCCGACGCCGTCATCCTCGATGTCGATCAACAGGGTGCCGTTCTCCTGGCGGATGGCCACGCGCGCCCGGGTCGCCTGGCTGTGGCGGGCGATGTTGGTCAGCCCCTCGGCAATGATGAAGTAGGCGTTGGACTCCACACTCTCGGGCGGCCGCCCGGTCAGTTCGACATCGAGTTCGACTGGCACCGGCGAGCGCGCCGCCAGGGCGGTAACGGCTGCACCCAGGCCGCGGTCGGTCAACACCGCCGGGTGGATGCCGC
>DATGQR010000105.1:0-13995 GCA_035304105.1 Thermomicrobiales bacterium
GCCAGTTCACCAGGGCATTGAACGCCGAGGTGGCGCGCGCCAGCCGGCGGCTCACCTCGGCGGCCACCAAGCCGATCTCGACCGGTTCGCTCTGCGGCCGCAAGCTCAACAGCGGGCGTGTCTGCTCGTCCCAGAAGTAGAGGCAGGCACACGCCAGGCGCAGGTAGTAGACGGCGGCCAACAGATTGACCTGCGGCGACACCGGCAGCCGGTCGGCGCGCGCCAGCGTCGGGATCAGCTGTGCCGGCGCCGTGTCCGCGAAGAGCTTGCCGGGATCGACCGGCACACGCGCGATCAACTCTTCGTGGACACCGTTCTCGCCGCGCATGCCGGCGCGCTCCAGCAGCAGGTCGGTGAAGCCGGAATCCGGGGCCAGGAAAACGCCCGGGACGATCTCGATCTGCTCCAGCGCGTCCGCTGGCAGCGCGTCGCCCAATGCGGCGCGGGTCACGCCGGTCTCCGGCACCTCGAGCAGCGCCTCGACCGCGGCGACGCTCACCTGGCTCGGCTTGATGCGGTCGGCGGCGAACTTCGCGTCGGCTGCCTGGACGACCATCGCGGAGCCACGCGAGACGCCGAACAACAGAAAATCCGGATTCTCCAACTGGTTCAGGTTGGCCTCGCGCTCGACCTGCGGGTTGTCGTCGAGGCGGATGAAGCCGCGCAGGTCAAACGTTCCCGCGCTCGGGATCGGGACCTGCGTCCCGGCGGCATCCTGGAGGTAGGCCGTGCAATGCTCGGCCCAGCAGGCCCCGATGGTCATGCTGGCCCCGCCGCGGTCGCTCCACGACATCAGCCGGCGATTGAAGATCGCGTCGATCAAGGAGCTGCCGGGCAGGCGCGGGTCGCGGACGTCGACGGTGTCGCTCTGAGCGGTCCTGGGAGCCACTAGGACACTTCCTCCACTGGCGCAGCCGAGCCGATCACGGCATCCGCGTCGATCTCGACCAGCATGCGCGGGTCAGCCAGCGCCGCGACGACCACGAGCGTGTTGGCCGGGCGAATCGAGCCGAATGCCTCGGCCAGTGCCCGGCTGACCTCGTCGCGGTCCTCAATGCGCGTCAGGTAGACGCGGTAGCGGACGACGTCGGCGAGCGTCGCGCCGGCCTGCTCCAGCGCCCAGCCGATGGTCTCGAGCGCCTGGCGCGTCTGGGCGTAGGCATCGTTCTCGCCGACAAAGCTGCCGTCGCCCCGCAGAGCAGTCGTGCCGGCCACATAGACATGATCGCCAACCCGCACCGCCCGCGAGTAGCCGACGCTGACCTCGAAGGGGTTGCCGGTCGAGACCCTGGTTCGCCGCTTGCTCTGCTCCATATTTCCGGCGCGCCTCCCTGCCGCCCGTAGCCTGCATATCACCTCTTGGATGGTACATCACGCCGCTGCTGCGGGCCCGGAGCGATGGCCCAAGCGGCCCGGCAACCATCGAGAAACTACGATGGCCGATTGGTGAGCCGCTTCGATTTTGACCGCCCAGTTTGGTCCCTAGCGTGGAGACATCCCTGAACCGCGGGCCGAAATCCGGCCCGAAACGCTCGCTCAGAGAGATCGAGGAGGTTCTCGATGAAGGCTCGCCTGACAGGCCGCACGCCACTGGCGCTGCTCGCCGCGCTGATCATGTTCGTCTCAGCCGGACCGGCGCTGGCTCGCGCCGCCGAACCGGCCCTCCAGCAAGCCGATCCGGATCCGTTCAGCTGGTGGCTGGAGCCGCGCTTCGAGCTGGGCTGGTATCTCTACGACCCGGACACGCACAGCTACCCGGCCGAATACCTCTACCCCGGCGGCTGGCAGGTTGGCTTTGACGCCTGCGAGAGCCCGCTGGCCGGGGGCCGTGAGGTCACATCCTATCGCTGGCACGTCGAAGGCGTCGGGCACGTCTACTCGTTCGACAGCGAGCCGGGCGCGAGCTGCCGGCTGGATTCCACCAGCTCCCCGGCCGCGCCGAAGCTGCCCGTCGAGGGCCGGTACGTGGTGACTCTCGCGCTCGCCTTCGGGGACGGCTCGGAAACCACCGGCAGCCTGCAGATCGTGGTCGAGGACCTGCTGATCGTCTCGATCGGCGACTCCAACGCCTCCGGCGAGGGCAACCCGCACGTCAATCAGGTCGGCGGGCTACGCCCGGTGAACGACGTCTGGTTCGACCGCCGCTGCCACCGCTCGGCGATGTCCGGCCACGCTATGGCCGCCGCCTCGATCGAGGCCAACGACCCGCACACCGCGGTGACGTACCTCTCGTTCGCCTGCTCGGGCGCGGAGATCTGGAGCGGCCTGGTGTCCAGCTACTACGGTATCGAGCAGCCCGACAACTCGCTGGTCACCCCGCTGAAGCCGCAACTACTGGCGCTCATGGAGCACCTCTGCCAGGCAGACGACGCGACCGGCTGCATCGAGAACCCGCGCCAGATCGACTCGTTGTTCCTCTCGATCGGCGTCAACGACCTGGGCTTCTCGACGATCATCAAGAACTGCGCCGGGCGGCAGACGCTTGACGAGGTCCTGACCGAGGATCTCTTTATCGCCGGGGTACTCGACTCCGTCTTGAGCGGCGATTGGGAATCGCTCGCCAGCTACCACCTGCGGGAGTTGCAGGCGCACTATGACCTCCTCGTCACGGCGCTCGCCTGGCTGGCGGACCTGCTGGGGCTGGCGGAGTTCGCCTGCGAGGACGACCTCGATCCACTCATCGACATGAACCTGGCCACACTGTGGATGCACTACGGGCTGCTTGGCCGAATGCTGGACGGCGAGGCCGGCGAGATCGCCAACGAACTGCGCGAGAACCCCAACAGCCACTACTGGATGTCCCCGAGCGTGCGTGAGCGCTTCCGCAGCTATTACGGTGACTTGCCGACGGCGATGACGGCCAGCATCAAGCCAGGCGCTGTGTACGTCACCAGCTATCCAGAGGATCCCTTCACCGACGCCGACGGCAACCACGGCGGCTGCGGGGTGTTCCGCCTGCTGAGCGCCGACGAAGCGCGCTGGATCGGGAAGCAGGGGCCACGCCTCAATCAGCGCGTGCGATGGGCCGCGACCGCCAACCGTTGGCACTACGTCGACGGCATTGCTGAGGGCTTCGAGGGTCACGGCTACTGCGCCGGTAGCGCGAGCTACTTCGTGTCGTTGAGTGACTCGTTCATGAGTCAGTTCAATATCGACGGCACATTGCACCCGAACCGCGATGGGCACGACGTCACTCGTGACCGTCTTCTCGACGCGTATTACGCTCAGAAGCCGGACTGGTCCGCGAAGCACGGCGTCACCGTCAGGATCGAAGCGGTGCGCATCCAGGACGGCCGCGACCAGCCTCAGAGCCAGGCGACCTTCACCGCCAAGGTCAACGACGAGTGGTACCGGCACGAGATCATGATCGATCAACTGGAGGTGCCGGTTGGCGACTGGTATAGCCTGCCGGAGGAGCGCTTCACCTACCGCGCTAAGCTGGCCGATGACGACGTCATCACGGTCCTGGCCCACACGGCGCTCGGCGGCGGGCTGCACTACCCGCCAAAATGCAACAGCTTTGACTGCGCCCAGCCCATCGAGGCCACCAGACTGGCCACAGCACGCGACTACGGACTGGCCAATAACTGGGGCGCCAGCGTCGAGTGGTGCCAGGAAGAGCCGGACGTGCGGTTCTACCAGCGCGAGCGCGTCTGCGCCCTGCGCGTCACCGACGACGTATTCGCGCTCGACGTGCGCTACCGCATTACCGTCGTGGACCTCGTGCATTCGCCGCATGTCCCGATCGACGAGGACCCGATCACCTGCGGGCCGAACTGCCACCCGGCAGCGCCGCCGCCCGCCACCCCACTCGCCGAGTATCGGCGGCTGGTGGAAGCAGCCGGCGAGAGCACGGCGGTACTCGCCGAACTCATCGCGGCCCTGAGCCAGGTCGTCGCGACGAGCTAGGCGCTGCCTCCCAGCGGGGTGCGCACAGCTCACGCCGCCCGGTCTCCGCGAGACCCCGACCGCTAACTGTTGCGGTCGGGGTCTCGCGCTCTCGGGAACGGAGTCCCAGAAGAGTACCGAGACGGAGCCTGCGGCAGGCGGCGATTTGTACGTACACATTCGCGGGTAAGGCATATTGTTCGTACTTTCGGGCGATGCAGGCGGGCGAGAAGGGTGGGTACGATTGTCACACTTCCGGGAAGCCCAATGCCTGCGGCCTCCGGGCAAGTGAGGGACGCCAGATGAGTGGTGAACTGTCTCAAGCGCGCGATCTCATGCCTTCGCTGGCGCCTGCGGCCTCCGGCTCCTCTGACCGTGGCAACTTCGCGACGCTGATTGACGTCCTGCACGCCTTCGTCGAGGTCGGCGACGTCGACTTCGTGCTGCGGCGCGTCGCCCGCCAGATCCACGACCGCTACGGCCTCACCGGCGTGGTGATCGGCGTGATCGAGGGCGATCAGGTGCGTCTGGCCGGCCTCTACCCGGATGAGTCATCGGGCGTCAGCCACATCCCGCTGGCCGAATCGATCTTCCGCCACCTGCCCTCGCTGGCGGACAAATACCCCGTCGGCGAGCGCAGCCGGGAGTTGGAGTTCCTGGGACTCAACGAAGCGGACGCCACGGCGCTGCACCTCGCGCCGATCCCAATGTACGGCGATCTGGTGGCCGGGATCGCCGCCTTCGGCCCGGCTGAGATCGTCAAGCAAGGCAGCTTCCAGGCGCAGATCACCGTCCTGAGCATCATCATCGGCGCGCGCTTCCGAGCCGCGGCGCAGGTGGCCTCGGAACGCCAGCACCTCGACCGCCTGATCCGCCTCCAGAACCTCACGGCGCGCATCATCCGCCACGACAACCTGGTCGATGTGGGACCGGACATCCTCGAAGACATCGCCGATGTCTTCGACTACGCCGGCGTCCACCTGGGGCTCCAGTTCGGTGACGAGATCCACTTCTTCGACACCTACCGCGACGCGGCCCGGCGCCAGAACCAGACGGCGCGCTTCGACGCCGAGAGCGGGCTGGCCAGCAAGGTCATCCGTACCGGTCTACCCCAGTTCGTCGATCGCCCGGCGCCGGACGACGGCCTGCCTGCCGAGCCGTTCGAGATTCGCCAGGTCATCTGCGTCCCGCTGCGCGTCAACGGCGACGTGGCCGGCGTGCTCTGCGCCACGATGGACGACCGCCGCATCCTGGTCGTCGACGACCTGGGGATCCTGATCATGCTGGCCGAGAGTATCGGCCTGGTGCTGGCCAACTACCGGCGGCTCTATGAGGTCGAGCGTCGCAACCACCAGCTGCGCCTGGTCGACAGCCTGCTGACGATGATTGCCGCCCGGACGATGATCCAGCGCGCGATCCCCGAGATCGTCCGCGAGATCGCCAACCGGTTCGCCTTTCAATTGGTCGGCATCGGGCTGATCAAGGGCGAGCGCATCAACTTCACGCTGGCCTCGGTCAATGTGCCGATGCCACCGGTCCCGGCGCTCAGCCGCGGCATCCCGATCGACCGTGGCGTGCCCGGGCGGGTCATCCGCAACGGCGAAGCCGAGTTCATCCCCGACGTGCGCAAGGACCCGGACTATATCGACGCCGGCTGGGGCGCGCGCTCGGCGATCTGCGTGCCGATCTGGTCATCCGGCTCGATCATCGGCGTGCTCAACGTCGAGTCCGGCGCCGAGCGCCCGCTGGATGAAGCCGATCTGGAGATCCTGCAGATTATCGCCAGTCACCTGGGCATCGCCTTCGAGAACGAGGCTCTGCTGATCTCCGAACGCTCGATGCGCCGCGCGGTCGAGGCCCTCCAGCAGGTTTCGACAATCGTCACCAGCACTCTGGAAGTCGACGAGGCGCTGCGCCGCATCGTCGATACGCTGGGCAGCTTCTTCGAGTACCGCTACGTGGTCGCCGGGCTGACCGAGGGCGAGTTCGTGGTGCCGAAGGCGGCCCACGGCATCGCGCTCGAGCGGCTGGTGCCGGTGCCGCTGGGCTATTCGCCGACCGGCAGGGTGGCCCAGAATGGCGAGCGTGTGTTCATCGCCGACCTGCGCGCCGAGCAGCGCATCCGCTTGCCGCAGTTCCCGGACGCGACCTCGATGCTGGTCGTGCCGATCGTGCGCGAGCGAGAGATCCTCGGCGTGCTGGACGTGCTGGGAACGGTCGACCGGCCGATCGGCTACCGCGACGTCGAGCTGCTCGAGACCTTCGCGCGCCATGCCGGGATCGTCCTGGAGAATGCGCGCATGTACGAGGATGCGCGGCAGATGGCGCTGATCGACTCGATGACCCAACTCCCCAATCGCCGCAAGTTCCAGAGCGCCTTCGAGGCCGAATTGGAGCGCGCCCGCGAAGACGGGACCTCGTTCGCGGTCATCATGATCGACCTCGACGGGTTCAAGGAGATCAACGACGTCTTCGGGCACCTCGAAGGCGACGCGGTGCTGACCGCCGTGGGCCAGCGGTTGGCCAGCCGGGTGCGCGAGGAAGACGTCATGGCGCGCTACGCCGGCGACGAATTCGTGGCGCTGCTGCCAGACGCGGATACCAGCACGTCGATGATGATCGCCGAACGCCTGCGCGAGGCGATCGCCGACGAGCCCTTCCGGATCACGACCGGGGAGACGACCTACCTGACGATCTCAGTCGGCGTGGCGGTCTACCCCGACCACGGCACGACGACGCGCGACTTGCTCAACGCGGCCGACAACGCCGCCTACGACGCCAAGCACGCCGGCCGCAACGCCATCCGCATGGCCCGCGCTTACCGCCCGTAGTCTCCTGGCACATTCATCGCACAAGATCCCATGAGTGTGATGCTGGGCGCATCGCCCGGTGGAACGTTTTCGATCCCCTGTAAGGGACGCGCCGCCGGTGTCGCCGGAACGCATCGGTGGCGGGGATCGATCCCTTGATGTGGCAGCGTGAAATCTTCCCCGCCACGTCGCGCACCCCAAACCCGGGCGACCGAACCGATCGCCCCTACCAGCGCACGACCACGTTGCCTTCGCACGGCCAAAGCACGTCGATCCTGCAGGGACCGCCGGTTCGGTCGCCCGGGTTGCTCCTGACCAGGAAAGGGTGCGATATCCCTGACACTCCTACGGGATGATGACAGCCGGCACGGCCTTGCAGGGAACAGACGTTGGGCAGGCTTAGTCTCCCGCGCCTGACACCGCCGGCTGGGGCACAGCGACGGGCTCAGCCTCGCGGCGCCGGTCGGCGACAAGCAGGCTGCAGACGGTGGCGTTGACCATCGCGCCGAAGGCGACGAAGAGCATCAGGTCGTAGCTGCCGAAGTGGTCGTAGACCAGCCCGCCCAGGAACGCGCCTGCCGCCGCGAAGAGCTGATGGTACATGAACAGCGTGCCGACCAGCGAGCCCACCGCGCGCCGCCCGAACAGGTCAATGATCGCCGCCGAGACGACCGGCGCGTTGGCCCGCGAGAGGCCGAAGAGCAGCGCGGCGGCGTAGAGCATCATCGGGCCGGAGACGCCCAGCAGCATTAGGATCGAGACGCCGCGCAGGCCGTAGAGCCCGGCCAGGATGTACTTGCGGGCGACCCGGTCGACGATCCCGGCCAGCACGAGATTGGCGATGATGCTTGTGCCGCCGGTCAGGCCCAGCGCAATGCCAGCCTGGCTGGCTGAGATGCCCTTGTCGGTCGCCAGCGGCACCAGGTGGGCCGTCAGGAAGAAGATCGTGAAGCCGCAGGACATGAAGCCGCTGCCCAGCATCCAGAACGAGCGCGAGCCCCAGGCCACGTCCATGTCCTTGCGGATCATCTCGTTGGTGACGCACTCGGGCACGTCGCTGACCTCGCGGGCGGCTTCCCGGACCTCGTCGGCCGTCGGCGGGGCGGTCTTGTTGAGCAGGAAGAAGACGAGCGGGACGAGGACCGCCGAGGCCGCGCCCACGACGACGAAGGCCGTTTGCCAGGAAAACTGAATGATCACGAGAGTCGTCAGCGGCGCCAGCAGCATTTGCCCGGCGCCCAACCCGGTCGCGGCGATGCTCAGCGCCAGCCCGCGCCGGCGGATGAACCAGCGCGAGAGCAGCGCCGTGGTGGCGGCGATACCGGTGAAGCCGAAGCCGGCGCCGATCAGCACGCCATAGAAGATGTAGATCTCCATCAGGCTGTTGGCGGTCGCCATCAGCATCATGCCCAGGGCGTTGAGCGCCACGCCGACGGTCAGGACGATGCGCGGGCCGAAACGGTCGGAGATTCGCCCGGCGATTGGCGGGACTACGGCGGACATGATCGCGAAGATCGAGATCGCCAGCGAGATGTTGGCGCGCGACCAGCCGAAGTCGTCGATCATCGGCTTGATGAAGACGCCGAAGCCCTGGTTGATGCCGGCGCTGAAGAAGCCGATCAGGAACGCGAGTCCGAGCACGATCCAGCCGTAGTAGAAACCTCCACGCAGACGGTCCGTCACTCAGTTCTCCGATTCACGCTATCCCCAAACCTGCCGCGGGCAGGTGTAGCACTTCCCGCTCTGACCTGTCGAGAGCCAAAACGCCCGATCAGCACAGGGCCGCGCTCAACTGCACGTAGCGCCGCGGATCGCCGAAGCGAGCCGGGTCAGAGGCACAGAAGACGTTCAGTTCGTCGATGATGAAGCCGCCGGACAGCAGCACGGGCAGAGCGGGGTGCGGCCCTGGAACGTCGAGCATGACCGTATCGACCTCCGGGTCAGCCAGCGTGTGGTGGACCATCGCCAGGACGCACTCCGCCGCATCCACGGGGCTCAACGCCCCGACCGGCCCGATGGTTGCTCGGCCGGGCGCCCGCCGCGAGACGGCGCCGTACCCGACCCGGCGGCCAGCACGGGCGATCCAATAGCGCGACCCGTTCCAGTGCCGGGCATGGAAGTCCAGATCCTGCCAGCGGTCGCGCCCGCAGATCTTCTGGTCCCAGGCTGCCCAGGCGGCATCATCCACGTCGGCGTCGTGGACCTCGAGATTCGTGGGCGGCAGCGACGAGATCGAAGCCTTCTTCGCTTCCAGGTTGTAGCTCGGCCAGCGCGGCGTCATCCCGAAGCGCGCGTAGAGGGCCTGGGCGCGCAGGTCCTCGGTGGCGACAGTCGCGATCGGGATGCCGGACGGCACGCTGGCAGTCAGCAGGCGCTGGCCGATGCCGCCAAGCTGCAGGTCCGGATTCACGAAGAACTCACCCAGGAACCACGTCCCGTCGCGCTCGTGACCGGCCGCGAACCCGGCCAGGCGCCCGTCGCTCTCGGCGACGATCGTCTTGCCGTAGTCGTGGCAGTGGCGGATCAACGGCGTCACGTGGTCGAGCGCGAGTTTCTCGAGATGGCGCTCGAATCCCAGCGCCCGATACTGAATCCTGACCAACTCCGCGAGATCCTCCTCGCGGGACGGCCGCAAGCTCACCGCCACCGGGCGCTCCCCTCAGCTCCAGACTGCCCGGCGGATTGAATCACACGGGCTGCACTACAATCAGCCCGGAACCATAGCGCAGGTTCGTGAAAGGGAGTGGCGATGAGCGACGCGGGTCAGATCTATGCCGAGCGGATCAAGCGAGTCCAGACCGAGATGGCCAAGCGGGATGTGGACTACGTCTTCGTCACGCCCTCATCGGACCTGATCTACCTGCTGGGCTACGCGGCCCATGCCTCCGAGCGGTTGACACTGCTGGGTATCCCAAGCGACGGCGAGCCCTTCATCGTCGTCCCACAGCTCGAAGCGATGCGGCTAGACGACCGCCGTGACCTGCTCGATATCCACGTCTGGACCGAAACCGAATCGCCGATCAAGCTGGTCGCCCAACTCGTCGAGGGCGGCCGCGAACTGAAGATCGCCGTCAACGACCAGACCTGGGCGGGCTTCCTGCTGGGCCTGCAAGATGAGATCGACGCCGAACGCTGGCAGTCGGCCAACGAGATCCTGCGCGAGCTGCGCATGGTCAAGGACGCGCATGAGATCGAGCTGCTGCGCACGGCTTCGCGGCTGACCGACGAGGCCTGGGAGCAGTTCGTCGCGACGACGAAGTTCGCCGGGCGCACCGAGATCGAAGTCGGCCGCGACCTCCACCGCCTGTTGACCGAGAAGGGTTTAGAGGTCTCCTTCCTGATCGCCGCTTCCGGCCCGAACAGCGCCTCACCGCACTACATCACCGGCGAGCGGGTCATCCAGGAAGGTGAGCCGGTACTCTTCGACTTCGGTGGCCGCTGGCAGCATTACACCTCGGACGTCACCCGCATGGTGCATGTCGGCGAACCGTCGGACGAGTACCGGAAGGTCTACGACATCGTCCTGCGCGCCAACCGCGCCGTGCTGGAAGGCGTCAAGCCAGGGATGCCCTGCGAGGACGTCGACAAGCTGGCGCGCGACGTGATCACCGAGGCCGGCTACGGCGAGTACTTCATCCACCGCGTCGGCCACGGCCTGGGGCTGGACGGCCACGAGGAGCCCTACATGGTCGCCGGCAACACCACCCCGCTGCAGGTCGGCATGACCTTCTCCGATGAGCCGGGTATCTACCTGGAAGGCAAGTTCGGCGTGCGCATCGAGGATCTGCTGGTCGTCACCGAGGACGGCGCTGAGAGCCTGAACAACGCCTCACGCGACATCGTCATCGTAGAGTAGGCCGGCCATGGAGGACATACGCCAGACCTGGTCAGAAGACGCCAGCGATGTCTACCAGCGCATCGCAGCCATCGCAGTCCCGCACCGCGCGGAGCAGATCGCGGCGCTGCTGATGCTGCTGCCGTTCGGCACGGAGGATCAATTCCGGGTCGTGGAGCTTGGCTGCGGAGAGGGGCGGCTAGCCGCGGCCATCCTGGAAGCCTTCCCCCACGCTACGGTCACGGCGCTCGACGGCTCGGAATCGATGCTGGCGGCGACCGGGGCACGGCTGGCCGGGTACGGCGAGCGCTTCGAGATCGAGCAATTCGACCTGCTGCGCGACGACTGGTGGCATCACCTCGACGGAGCGGGCGCCGTCGTCTCTTCGCTGGCAGTCCACCACCTGGACGGCCCCGGCAAGCAGCGGTTCTACGCGGCGGCGCGCCAACGCATCGCCGCGCCCGGCGCGCTGCTGATCGCCGACGTCATTCAGCCGGCTCACTCGCGCGCCAACGAGTACTACGCCCAGCTCTACGACCAACTCGCCCGCCAGCGCTCGATCGAGCTGACCGGCTCTGACGGGTACTATCAGGACTTCCTGACCGAGAACTGGAACATGTTCCGCTACCCGGACGATGACTGGGACAAGCCCTCGGCCATCTTCGAGCATCTCCGCTGGCTCGACGAGGCTGGCTTCGACCAGGTCGATTGCTTTTGGATGCTTGCCGGCCACGCCATTTACGGCGGCTACACCGGCGACGAATCAATCTCAGGCGAGGGCCTGAAGTACGAGCGCGCCTTGGAAATCGCGACAGATGCGATCCGCTAGCCCCCGCAGGGGCGCATCAGCAATGCACCGTTAAAAGATTGTGGAGTTAGAAGAAGATGCCTGAACTGCCGAAGAGCGCCGAGGTCGTGATCGTCGGGGCCGGGATCATGGGCTGCTCGATCGCCTATCACCTTGCCGAGCGCGGCCTGACCGACGTCGTCGTGCTGGAGAAGGATTTCATCGGCCGCGGCTCGACCGCCGACGCCGCTGGCGGCATCCGCATGCAGTTCTCGACGCGCGCCAACATCGAGTTGATGCAGATCAGCATGCCCTACTGGGAGCAGTTCGAGGAGCGCTTCGGCCAGTTCATCAACTTCCGCCAGCAGGGTTACCTCTTCCTGCTGACCTCGGAGGAGAACGTCGAGGTCTTTCGGCGGAACCTCCAGCTGCAGCAGTCGATGGACGTCCCGGCGCGCTGGGTAACGCCAGCGGAGATCGCGGAACTCAACCCGGCCGTCAATCTGGACGGCATCCTGGGAGGCACCTTCTGCCCGCGCGACGGCTGGGCCGACACCTCGACCAGCACAATGGGCTTCGCGCAGGCGGCCCGCCAGCTGGGCGCCAGGATCATCGAGGAAACCGAAGTCACCGGCATCGAGCGCGATGGCGACCACATCACCGCCCTACGCGCCGGCGACCAGTCGATCGCGGCCGGCACGGTGATCTGCGCGGCCGGGCCGTACACCGGCGTCTTCGGTGAACTGGCGGGCGTGCATCTGCCGGTCGAGCCGGTGCGGCGCATGTCCTGGGTCACCGGGCCGTTCGACGAGATCGCGCCGACGGTGCCCTTCACGATCGAGTTCGAGCGCGCGCTCTACTTCCACCCCGAGGGCAACGGCTTCCTGTTCGGCATGAGCGACCCAGACGAGCCCCCGTCCTGGAACCGCGGCGTCACCCAGGCCTGGTTGGAGAAGACGATCGACGCCCTGGTCGAACGCGCGCCAGCGTTCGCCAACGCAACCGTGCGCAACGGCTGGGGCGGCCACTATGAAGTCACCCCCGACCACAACCCGCTGGTCGGCAAGGTCGAGGGGCTGGATAACCTGCTCGTCGCGGCTGGCTTCTCCGGCCACGGCTTCATGCAGGGCCCGGCCATCGGCCAGCTCATGGCCGAGCTGGTCATCGACGGCAAGTTCCACAGCGTCGACCTGAGCGATTTCCGCCCGTCGCGCTTCTCCGAAGGCGAGCTCCGGCGCGAGCACAACGTGGTTTGAGGGTCTGCCTACTTTCCTATACTTGAGCCATGTTTATTGGTGTTGGTTATGTGACTATTCAAGTGTTTGAGGCGCACTCGCTGAAGGAAAAGCGGCGGGTGGTGAAGTCGTTGATCGAGCGGGCGCGGCATCGATACAACGCCGGGATCGCCGAGGTGGACTATCAGGACACCTGGCAGATGGCCGGCATCGCCGTGACCTGCGTGTCCTCGTCGGCGCAGCACGCCGATCAGATGGTGGCCGAGATCCTGCGCTTCATCCAGGCCAACGTCGTCTTCGGCTCGGTCGCCGACATCCATACCGAGATCATCCCGTTCGACTAGCTGCCGGTAATCAGTACGCCCCGCCTGACGCGCGACAGGACCTTCATACCATGACCTTCGCACCGCGGATGAAGGTCATGGTTACATAAGTACTTCCGTCAATTGGGACATTACTTCCTACTGCCCCCTGCGGCGCCGGCATGAGAATCGGTGCATCGGACGCTGCCCACATCGACCAGCGAAGGATTCGGTGAACGCGTGATGCCCCACGCGGCGGGCGGTGCTGTCCGCAATGAAGGGAGGCCAAATGTGATCGGTTGGGCAAACCGAAAATTCCATCGGCTCGGAGCAGCGCTCACGTTACTGGCGCTGCTGGCGAGCAGTCTTGCGGGCGCGGCACCGCTGGCACGCGCCGCCGCACCCGCCAACAGTGACTTCTACAACACCTGGGCGCGCACCGACCTGCCGGTGGCCCAGCAGGTGGTGAACCGCACCTGGCTTTGGGCGCCGGAGGCGTTCACGGTCGCGTTCTGGGAGGAATACGCGGAATCGCCGGGCGGCTTCCGGGCCGTCCAGTACTTCGACAAGTCACGCATGGAGATCAACGACCCGGGCGCGGTCAACGACGGCGTCTGGTTCGTCACCAACGGCCTGCTCGTCGTCGAGATGATCGAGGGCAAGCTTCAGGCCGGCGACGGGACGTTCCACCCGCGGCCGGCGTCGGGCGTGCCGGTGGCAGGCGACCCGGATGACACCAGCGGGCCAACCTACGCCGCGCTCGACCGGCATCGCCCGTCCGTCGGTGACCGCACCGGGCAGACGCTGACGACGCGGATCGCGCGCGACGGCGCGACCGCCGAAGACCCCAGCCTGGCGGAGCTGGGCATCAGCTTCGCGTTCTACGACGACGTCACGGGCCACAACATCGCGGCGCCGTTCTGGGACTTCATGCGCTCGCGCGGCACGGTCTACCAGGCCGGGCAGTACGTCGAAGACCAGCTCTTCCTCAACGAGTTCTACGCCACCGGGCGGCCGATCACCGAGCCGTTCTTTGCCGACGTGAAGGTCGGCAACCAGGTGCGCCTGGTGCTGCTGCAGTGCTTCGAGCGGCGCTGCCTGACCTACACGCCGGACAATCCTGAGGGCTGGCAGGTCG
>DATGQR010000106.1:0-2459 GCA_035304105.1 Thermomicrobiales bacterium
CGACGAGGCCGACCGCAAGCTGGCCAGCGGCGCCGAGGTCGGGCCGCTCCACGGCCTGCCGGTCGCCCACAAGGACCTCTCGCCGACCAAGGGCATGCGCACCACCTGGGGCTCGCCGATCTTCAAGGACTTCGTGCCCGAGGAAGACTCGCTGATCACCGCGCGGATGGTCCAGGCCGGCGCGTTGCGGATCGGCAAGACCAACGTGCCCGAGTTCGGCGCCGGCTCGCACACCTTCAACCCCGTTTTCGGCGCGACTCGCAACCCCTACGACCTGACCAAGTCCGCTGGCGGCAGCAGCGGCGGGGCCGGCGTGGCGCTGGCCACCGGTATGCTCCCGATCGCCGACGGCAGCGACCACGGCGGCTCGCTGCGCAACCCCGGCAACTTCAACAACATCGTCGGCTTCCGGCCCTCGGCCGGGCGCGTGCCCAACCCGGCCGCCCAATTGGCCTGGTACATGCTCGCCGTCACCGGGCCGATGGGCCGCACGGTGGCAGACACCGCCCTGCAGTTCAGCGCCATCGCCGGGCCGCACCCGCGCGCGCCGCTCTCGCTGCCCGAGCCGGGCTCGGCCTTCGCCGTCCCACTGGAGCGTGATTTCTCCGGCTGCCGGCTGGCCTGGAGCCCGACGCTGGGCGGCCTGCCGGTCGACCCGCGCGTCACCGCCGTCCTGGAGGCATCGTTGGAGGCCTTCGAGCAACTCGGCTGCGAGGTGGAGCTGGCTGAGCCGGACCTGAGCGGCGTCGACGAGGCCTACCTGACGCTGCGCGGCTGGACGATGGCGGCCGGCCAGGCCGAGAACTATGCCAAGCACCGCGACAAGCTCAAAGAGACGCTCATTTGGAACATCGAGTACGGCCTGAAGCTCACCGGGCCCGACATCGCCCGTGCCGAGCAGGTCCGCTCCGACGTCTTCCAGCGGATGCACCGCTTCTTCGAGGATTACGACTATCTGCTCTGCCCGGTCAACCAGGTGCCGCCGTTCGATATCGAAATCGAGTACCCGACCCATATCAACGGCGTCGAGATGGAGCACTACATCGCCTGGATGAAGTCGGCCTACTGGATCAGCTTCACTGGCCTGCCGGCGATCTCCGTCCCGGCCGGCTTCACCGACGACGATCCCCCGCTGCCGGTCGGCATCCAGATCGTCGCGCCCTGGCGCCAGGACCTCGCCGCCCTCCAACTCGCCCATGCCTTCGAGGGCGTCACCCAGCACTGGAAGCGCCGCCCGCCGGTCGCCGAGTGAGGCAAGCCCGGTCGCTCGCGGGGCGACCGAGCGCGGACCGAGAATGAAAAAACAGACGGCGGCGCTGCGTGCGCCGCCGCCTGTTTGATCCCTCCCGGGCAATTACCGGGCGCGTGCTTCCAGCTGCTACTCGCCTTCGCCAGGCAGGTCGGGGAAGACGCCGCCGTGTCGGGTGGCCGTCTCGATGACGCGTTGAACGTCCGGTTGGCCGGAGCCCTCCGGGGGCAGCGTCAACGCCCCGGCCGGTTCGACCATTTCCTGGAAATAAGACTCTGCCCCGCCGGGAACGAAGAAGACCAGCGTGCGCGCTTCGGCGCTCTTGACGATCGGCTGGTGCAGCCTGCCGCGCGGGATGACGACGAATTCGCCCGGCCCGGCCGCGAGGCGCTCGTCCTCGATCACGAACTCCATCTCGCCATCGAGGATGTAGAAGCACTCCTCAGCGTCCGGGTGGATATGCGCTGGCGGGTCGGCGCCGTGGCGGCTGGTGATCTCGGTTAGCGAGAGCCTCCCGACGGTGTCCTGCGCGGTGGCCAGGAAGGTCATCAGCGTGTGGCCCTGGTACCAGCCGGAGTTCTCAAGTTCCGGCGCGCGGCAGAAAGGCCGTACGACGGTGTTGGTCATTATTGCTCGCTCCTCTCCATGTCTGCGGGGGCGGAAGCCGCGCCGTCACCTTCGGGGACCAGTACCCCGTACTTGGTCGCGATCCGCGCCATGCGATCGAGATCGGGTGGCGGGGCGTCTTCGGGCGGTAGCGTCAGCGCCCGGGCCGGCTCGGACATCTCCTGGAAATAGCCCTCAGCCCCGCCGGGCGTGAAGAGCATCAGTGCCCGGGCCTCATCGCTGACCAGCAGCGGCTGATGCAGCGTGCCGCGCGGGATCATCACGAAGCTGCCGGACGGAGCCGGGTAACGTTGCCCATCGATGTCGAAGGCCATCTCGCCTTCCAGGACATAGAAGTACTCATCCTCATCCGGGTGGATGTGCGGGAGCGGCCCGTCACCCTGGCGGCTGTGGAGTTCGATGAGGGTGAATTGGCCGCCGGTGTCCTGCGACGTCGCCAGATAGCTGAGCAGGACGCTGCCCTGATACCAGCTGGAATTGTCAATCTCCGGCTTACGGGCGTATGGCCGGATAGCGGTGTTCGTCATCTTTGTAGTCTCCTTTCGTGCGCGGTTCGCCGGCCGGGGAAGACGATGCCGTAGCC
>DATGQR010000107.1:0-9912 GCA_035304105.1 Thermomicrobiales bacterium
TAGTCGGAAGCGACGCGCTCGAGGTCCGCATCGAGTGCATAGGCGTGAGCGATGATGGCCCAGACCGGTATGCCCGTTCCAGCGATAACGACCTCGTCCGGCGTTGGCTTCGTGAGATGCTTTGATATCCAATCGCCGATCAAGGCTTCCGGCGAGAGGCTGTCTGCAAGCGCTGAGGAGCCGGACATCCACGACCGGCGCTCGCGTGTTTCTGAGGACATCGCTGGAGACTCGCTCGCGGGCTGGCGTGTGAGCATGATGTGTTCCGGTGTGCCGCAGGCAATGCCTGTCACGTCGGGCCTGTGCTGACAGGGAGCGGGATGAAAATGGAGAACTGGCGTAGCGGTGAGCGCGCCTGGCACGTCCTCCTGATCGGAGGCGGGGCGGGTGTGGGGAAGTCGAGCGTGGCCTGGGAACTGGCGCGGCGCTTCGGGGTGGGGCTGACCGAGGTCGACGATTTCCAGCGGGTGCTGGAGCGCATGACGACGCCGGAGCAGTTCCCGGCCGTGCATGCCTACCGGCTCGACCCCGACGGCTGGCGAGCGATGGAGGATTATCGCAAGGTCGAGGCCATGGTCGCCTACGGCGAGGTGATGTCACTGGCGCTGGAGCCGGTCCTTCGCAACCACCTCGACGGCGGGATCCCAACGATCTACGAGGGCGACTTCCTGCTGCCCTCTTTCGCCGCCCGGGCCGAGTTCTTCGGCCACCCGGCGGAGGGCCGGGTGCGCGGCGTCTTCATCTACGAGGACGCCGGGCAGATCAGTCGCAATTTCCAGATACGCGAGGGTGCTCCACAGCCGGATCGCGCCAGGATCAGCCAGCTCTACGGCGAGTGGCTGCGCGCCGAAGCCGGACGCCATGGGCAAATCGCTCTCCCGGCCCGGCCGTGGGACACGCTCGCCGACCGGATCATCGCGGCGCTGGAGAGCTGATCGGCTCGCCAGGCACCGGGGCCGGCCCCTCGGAGATTGGGTAGATCGCCTCACGCAAATCTTCTCGCGCTTTCCTTTTCGGGTCATTTCCCCCATGTCGAGTGCGCTGCTCGTTCCTAGCCTGAGATCAAGACGCATCGTGACGCTGGCGGCAATGGGGCCGCGGCGAAAAGCGGAAAGAGGTTTGGAACGATGCAGAGCATTTCGACCGGGACGCTCGGGACCGCCGACCTCGCCATTCACGGCGAGTGCGATCCGGCGTTCCAGGCCGTGCGCGACGAGTTCGAGCGCAACTTCACCGAGCGCGGCGATCTCGGCGCGTCGGTCTGCGTGGCCGTGGAGGGCGAGACGGTCGTCGATCTCTGGGGCGGCCTGGCCGACGCCGAGACCGGCCGGCCCTGGGAGCGCGACACGCTGGTGAGCCTGATGTCGGTCACCAAGGGCGCGACGGCGCTCTGCGCCCACATGCTGCACGATCGCGGGCAGCTCGATTTCGACGCGCCAGTCGTCGCCTACTGGCCGGAGTTCGGCAAGCACGGCAAGGACCGAATCACCGTCCGGATGCTGCTCACCCACCAGGCGGGCCTGCCAGCCATCCGCACGCCGGTGCCGCCGGGCAAGTTCCTCGATTGGGAGTGGGTCATTGCAGCCATCGAGGACGAGCAGCCCTTCTGGGAGCCGGGCACGGCCGTTGGCTACCACGCGCTGACCTTCGGCTTCATGGTCGGCGAGCTGATCCGGCGCATCTCTGGCAAGTCGCTCGGGACGTTCTTCCGCGATGAGGTTGCCGAACCGCTGGGGCTGGACTACTGGATCGGCCTGCCGGATTCCGAGTACGAGCGGCTCTGCCCGCTGATTCTGGAGCCGGACAATCCGATGCTGCAGGCGCTCGAAGCAGACCCCGAGCCGCAGTCGAGCTTCCGGCTGGCGTTCGTCAACAACGGCGGGATCCTCGAAGCCGACGGCTTCAACACCCCGGCGGCTTGCCAGGCGGAGTTCGGCTCGACCGGCGGTATCGGCAACGCTCGCTCGATCGCCGGGATGTACGCGCCGCTCTCGCTGGATGGCTCGATCGACGGCGTGCGGCTGGTTTCCCCGGAGTCGCTCTACCTGATGGGGCGCACCGATGCGTCGGTGGCGATCGACGCGACCATGAATTTCCCGCTCGGCCGCTTCGCGCTGGGGTTCGACAAGGACGTGACCGACCTGGGCCTGCCGATGGCGGCCTTCGGGCACTCCGGCTGGGGCGGCGCGAATGGCTTCGCCGATCCCAGTTCCAGGCTGGCCTTCGGCTACGCCATGAACCGCATGAACTACACCGACCGCTGGGAGCCGCTGGCCCGCGCCGCCTACCGCTCCCTCGGCTACCGCGAAGGTCGCTACGGCGTCTGGCTGCGCTAGACCCGCTTCCTCCGCGCTGGTCCTCGCGTTGAGATACAGGCGCGGTTCCAGCGCCCGGCCGGTCGATTCACGCGGCGATGAGGGTGTACGAACGTTTCTGGCGGCGGGGCTCAGGGGGTACCCTTGACGCTTGCCGCCAGAAACGTTCGTACACCCGCGGGTGTGGGTTGTACGCTCCGGCCAGGGGCCCGGGGTGAGTCCAACGCGAAGGGAGGCGAGCGATGGACCGCGAGCCGCGCGTTGACAAGCAGATCGCCGATCACTATCAGGAGCAGATCGAAGAGCGCTCGCGCTTGCGGCGTGGCTCGGGGCTGATCGAGTTCGAGCGCGCTCGCGAGATCGTGCGCCGCCGTCTGCCATCCGGCCCGCTGCGGATTCTCGACGTTGGCGGCGCGGCCGGCGCTCATGCCGAGTGGCTGGCCAGAGATGGACATAACGTTCACCTGATTGACCCGATGCCGCTCCACATCGAGCAGGCTCGCGCGGCTGCCAGCGAGCTGGACAATCCTTTCACCTGCGCGCTGGGCGATGCCCGGGCGCTGGACGAGCCGGATACATCCGCCGATGCCGTCCTGCTCTTTGGCCCGCTCTATCACCTCGTCGAGCGCGCCGACCGGATCCAGGCGCTGTCCGAAGCCTGGCGCGTGCTGCGGCCCGGCGGGCTTTGCTTCGCCGCTGCCATCTCGCGCTTCGCCTCGCTCTTCGATGGCCTGGCGCGGGGAATGCTGGCCGACCCGGACTTCCGCGCCGTCGTCCGGCAAGACCTCACGGACGGCCAGCACCGCAATTCGGAGAATCGCCCGCACTGGTTCACCACGGCCTTCTTCCATCACCCCGATGAGCTGGAGGCCGAGGCGCGCGAGGCAGGCTTCAGCGTCGAAGGACTCTTCGGCCTGGAGGGCCTGGCCGGTTGGATGCTCGACGCGAGCGACCGCTGGTCCGATCCTGCCGGGCTCGCAATCCTCCTCGACGCCGCGCGCGCCACTGAATCAGAGCCGAGCCTGCGCGGCTTGAGCGCCCACTTGCTGCTCGTGGCGCGGAAGCCGGACGCAGCGGGAGGCCCGGCATCACCGTAATGCCTGGCCTGCCAATGATGCTGAACATGAACATGGGTGGAAACTGGCTTCGCCCTTGCGATTTCCCGCGTATTGTTGTGCTGGTCAGCGCGGCGAAACGCGCGCCGCTCGGCTTGCTGGCGGTGCGAGCGGGCGTGATCGGCTAGGAGGCGCGTCGCAGCGGCGTCTCAGGGTGCTTGTCGATGCAGATCGGCAGCTTGGGGACCTTGCCGGCCGCGAGGGCGCGCAGCAGCTTGGCGATGTGCTCGGGGCAGAACGTCTCGTCGCTGGCCTCGATCTCAGCCGCCGACCACCAGCGGTAGCCCTTGACCCAATCGGCTTCAGCGCCGAAGAGCTTCGAGATGTCGGTGACTTCCGACGGGGCCTCGACCAGGAAGTAGCGCTCCCGGAAGCGCATCCGGCGTCCGTCGGAGAAGCACAGGACGCGGTTGCTCGTCCAGACGCAGGGGCCGATGAGGGAATCGGTGATGCCGGTTTCCTCGCGCAGCTCGCGCAGCGCCGTCTGCTCGAACGTCTCGCCGGCCTCGACGCCACCGCCTGGGGTACTCCAGAAGCGGGTCGTGTTCGGCCGCAGGGGATCTTCCGCGCCGGGCACTTCGGTGTCAAAAAGCAAGATGCGCCGCTCCGGCGACAAAATGACCAGCCGGGCGGCGTGACGTACAGGAATCACCAGTGCATCCTCCGGATCGCTTTCCTATCTGTCCGGACGCGGTTTTCCAGCCGCTAAGAGTACCGCACACTGTCAAGGCCGGCCGTTGAGAGCGGGTGCGCGGGCGGTGATCGGGATAATTCGACCGGGGAACCGGGCCGCCCGGAGAATCACACCAGCGCAACTACCCTCTCCTACGACAGCTGGGCAAAAGCGGTTCTCTCTGGCATACTTCCCCGCCTTGTCAGCGAGCAGCAGAGAACGCGAACCATCGATCGGGAAACGTTCGGGAGCCTGGCGTGCGCCTGTACTACGAGATTGCCCGGCGTTCGTTCAGCCGGCATCTGACTTACCGCGCCGCGACGCTGGCCGGGCTGGCCACCAACGGCTTCTTTGGCCTGGTGAGAACCTACCTGTTCCTGGGCTTCTATGGCGAGGAGAGCACAGTTTCCGGCTGGAGCCAGCAGGACGCGTTGGCCTTCGTCTGGTTCGGCCAGGCGCTGCTGATGCCGCTGCTGATCTTCGGCTGGTACGAGCTGGCGCTGACGATCCGCAGCGGCGACGTCATCTCCGATCTCTCGAAGCCCTTCGACTACTACGGCTTCTGGCTGGCGCGCGATGCCGGTCGGGCGGTCTATCACACGCTCTTCCGGAGCGTGCCGACACTGCTGATCGGTCTCATCCTCTTCCAATTCGCGCTCGCGGCCGATCCGCTGCGCTGGCTGGCGTTCTTGGGGAGCCTGGCGCTGGCCGTCTGGATCAGCTTCGGGATGCGCTTCCTGGCGAATATCGCGGCCTTCTGGTTGCTCGATTACCGCGGCCCGGCCATGGCGCTGATGTTCGCCAACGGTCTGCTGTCCGGCCTGCTCGTGCCGCTGAACTTCTGGCCGGAGTGGGCGGAGGCCGTCGTCAGGATGCTGCCGTTCGCCGGATTGGTGCAGATCCCGGTCGACGTGATTCTGGGCAAGGCGACCGGCGCGGAGCTGGCGGCGGCGCTGCTGTTCCAGCTCGGCTGGGGCGTGGCGCTGATGCTGGCCGGGCGCCTGGTGCTCGGCATGGCCGTCCGCAAGGTCATCGTCCAGGGAGGTTGACGCGATGCTGGCGCGGCTGCGCGACGATCTCCAGCTCTACCGGCTCTTCGTCCTATCGCGGCTGCGCGCCCAGCTGCAGTATCGCGGCTCCTTCCTGATGATGACGGTCATCACCTTCTTCGGGTTGCTGGCCGAGTTCCTGGCCGTGCTGATCCTGTTCAACCGCTTCGGCGAGCTGGCCGGCTGGGAGGTTGGCGAGGTGGCCTTCCTCTACGGCATCGCCTCGGTCTCCTTCGGGCTGGCCGAGATGTTCGGGGCCGGCTTCGACGTCTTCCCGGAGATGATCCGGCGTGGCGAGTTCGACCGCGTGCTGCTGCGCCCACGGAGCGCTTTCTTCCAGATCCTGTCGGCCGACTTCCAGTTGCGCCGGATCGGCAGGATCTCCCAGGGCTCGCTCGCCCTCGGGCTGGCCTTCGCCTGGGCCTCGCCGGAGTGGTCGCCCGCGAAGATGCTCTATCTGCCCGCCATGCTGGCCTGCGGGATGGTGATCTACATCTCGTTCTTCGTGCTCGGCGCGACTCTCTGCTTCTGGACGGTCGAGAGCGTCGAGGTCATCAACGTCATCACCCACGGTGGCACCGAGTTCGCCAGCTACCCGCTGCCGATCTACCACCTGCTGATGCAGCGCTTCTTCACCTTCGTCGTCCCGCTGGCGTTCGTCTCCTATTTTCCCTCGCTCTACCTGCTCGACCGGCCCGAAGCCGCTGACTGGCCGCTCGCCCTGCTGGTCCTCTCGCCGTTCGCGGCCGCGGCGTTCATCGCGCTCGTCGCACGCGTCGCCTGGAGCGTCGGCGTTCGGCACTACCGGAGCACCGGGAATTGATGGGTCAGAGTCCGGGCAATTCAATTGCGGGGCCGGACGCAACTGGCGAGGAGGCCAGCCGATGATCGAAGTCGAAGACCTGCGCAAGACGTTCCACGTCAGCCGCCGGCGCTCCGGGTTCGGCGGGGCGCTGCGCGGACTGGTGAGCCGGGAGGGGCGCGAGGTCCAGGCCGTCGATGGCATCTCGTTCTCGGTGGCTGCCGGCGAGATGGTCGGCTATGTGGGACCGAACGGCGCCGGCAAGAGCACGACGATCAAGATGCTGACCGGCATCCTGGTGCCGTCGAGCGGCAAGGTTTCGGTGGCTGGGCTGGTGCCCTGGGAGCGGCGGCGGGAGCTGGCCGGGAAGATCGGCGCGGTCTTCGGCCAGCGCACCCAGCTCTGGTGGGACCTGCCGCTGATCGAGTCGCTCACCCTGCTCCAGCATGTCTATGACGTGCCGGCCGCGCGTTTCAACGAGAATCTGCGCTACTTCCGTGAGGTCCTCGAACTTGACGACTTCCTCGACACGCCGGTGCGCCAGCTCAGCCTGGGTCAGCGCATGCGCGGCGACCTGGTCGCGGCGTTGCTCCACGACCCGCCGATCCTCTATCTGGACGAGCCGACGATCGGGCTGGACGTCATCGCACGGGCGCGCATCCGCGAGGTGTTGCACGACATCAACCGCGAGCGCGGCGTGACTGTGCTTCTGACCACTCACGATATGGCTGACATCACCCGGCTCTGCCGCCGGATGATGATCATCGATCGCGGCAAGCTGCTCTACGACGGCAGCGTCGAGGCGATCCGCGAGCGTTTCGGCGCCGAGCGCACCCTGGTGGTCGATCTCGACGAGTCCGAGGCGGTCGACGGCCAGCTATGCGTCCCCGGCACGACCGACGTACGGCGGGACGGTCCGCGCCACTGGCTGCGCTTCCGCCGCGACCAGATCACCGCCGCCCAGGTCATCCCCGCCCTCACCGCCCGCTACCGCATCCGCGACCTGACCCTCGAAGAGCCCGAGATCGAGGGCATTGTGCGGAGGATCTATGAGGAAGGGATGGGGAGTAGGGGGTAGTTCGTAGTCTGTAGGAAGAGGCTCCCTCCCCCGGCCGCGACCCAGAGGGCACCCCGCTCGATTTCTAGGGGGCCTCGGGGCCGCAGGTCGGGCGAAGGTGAGGGCCGGGCCGGTCTTTCCCTGTTCCCTCTTCCCTGTTACCTGTTCCCTATTCAACAAGCGGTAGCGTGAGCAGGGTTTGGTTATCCTCGGGGGCGACCTCGGTGGGGTTGGTGAGGTAGTGCTCGATCACGAAGCCGGCCGGGGTGTGGCCCTGGTCGGTGGCGTACTTGACGAGGGCGTCCCAGGTTTGGGAGAGGGTGTCGTAGCTGCCCTGGTGGATGCCGACGCAGTAGCGGCCGCCGGGGAGCGTGATGGCCTGGACCTCACCGTTAGATTCCAGTTCCCGGCTCACCGGGAAGCCGGCCTCGATGTCCAGGTCGTCAAAGTCGAGGTTGTGATAGTAGGCGAATGGTGCGCCGGCCGGCGTTTCGCCCAGCTCGGCCATGCGCCCCAGCACCGCGCCATAGGCCCGGTCGAAGAACTCGGGAAGCTGCGCCATCGTCGTGCGCGTGCGCATGCTCAGCGCGGGCTGCGGCGCGCGTTCTTCGATCCGAAAGTCCTGCGACATGCCGTTGATGTCCTTCCTTCTCGGTTCGCGGCCGCCCGGCGAGGCAGCCGCGATCGACTCCTACTCCATTGTCGTTCGACTACTCCGCGGATCGACAGTCGCCCGCGGCGCTGCTTCTGATTGTCTCAGAGATCGAGGATGAGCCGGGCGAGCAGGAAGTAAATCAGCAGACCGGTGCCGTCGACGATCGTTGTGATCAGCGGGGCTGAGACGACAGCCGGGTCGAGACCCAGGCGGCGCAGCAGCAGCGGCAGGAAGGCGCCGACCAGCGTGGCCCAGACGACGATGACCGCCACGGCCAGGGCGACGACGAAGGCGATGTCGTAGCCGGTACCGCCGATCCAGGCGCGCACGAACATGACCGCCGCCATCACCGCGCCGAGCATCAGCCCCACCTGCATCTCTTTGAGCAGCACCCGGCCGACGTCGCGCAGGCCGATCCCCTCGACCGACATGGCGCGCACCAGCGTCGTCACGACCTGGGAGCCGACGTTGCCGCCGGTCCCGATCAGCAACGGGATATAGAAGGAGAGGACAACCAGTTCCTCGATCTGCTCCTCGAAGAGCCGCAGGACGGTCGTCGTGTAGGCCGCTCCAGCGAACAGCACCAGCAGCCAGACGACGCGCCGGCGCCAGAGCAGGAACGGGCTGGCGCGCAGGTAGGAGACGGTCAGCGGCAGCGAGCCGCCCAGCCGCTCAATGTCCTCGGTGGTCTCTTCTTCGAGGATGTCGGCAACGTCATCGGCCGTGATGATGCCCAGCAGGCGACCGGCATCATCGACGACCGGCAGCGCCAGCAGGTCGAGGTCGTTGAGTAGGTGGGCGACCTCTTCCTGGTCGGCCATCGCGGGGACCTGCACGACGTCGGTCACCATCAGGTCGCGAATGCGAGTGGCGGGCGGGTTCAGGACGAGGTCGCGCAGCAGCAGCACGCCCAGCAGGACGCCGTCGTCGTCGATGACATAGACATAATTGATTGTCTCCGCCGTCTGCGCCACTTGTCGCAGTGCGCGGATCGTTTCATCGACGCGCAACTCGGGGTCGACTGCGACGAACGCCGGGGTCATGCGGCCGCCAGCCGTGTCCGGCGGGTATTCCATGAGCTCGCGCAGCTCGTCGGCCTCGGCCGGCTCCATCTCGATCAGGATCTCGGCGGCCTCGCTCGGCGGGATCTCAGCGATGACGTCGGCGGCGTCGTCGGGCGCCATGACCTCCAGGATGTCGGCTGCGTCGGAGACTGCCAGGCGGTCCAGCAGGGCAGCGGCTCCGGCCGCGTCCAGACGCGAGAGCAGCCGGGCGCTCTCATCGTCGCCGATGAAGCGCAGCAGCGAGCGCAGCTGCGGGCCCGGCACCGCTTCGAGCCGCGTCGCCAGTTCGTGGTCGTCGAAGTGCTCGCGCAGCAGGCTCAGGACTCGCGCCAGGTCTCCGGCGGCGACGGCGTGCCTGAGTTCGGTGGTCCAGTCGCGGTCGGTCGAGGTCATCATTCAGCCCGTCAGCAGTCAGCGGTGGTCGACGAGATCGGGAAGATTATCGGGCTCGCGAGCCGCGCGCGCCATCGCGAGCGGCCGTGGCAGTTCGACAGGTTATCGCGGCATCGATATATTTAGCTGTCGGGCGCGGTTCTCCTTCCCTGGATGCGATACCGCGCCGCTGATGCCAGGGATCTCGTTCCCGACCACCGATAGACGCGCATCCCGCGAGACGTTCGTGTCCGTTTGCGATGCCGTGCCAACCCTACTTGAAGGAGTTCGATGAAGACGACGACTGCCGAAAAGGCGGCCGTGCCACCCCCAGCGCCGATCGATCGCGTTCTTGCCCCATTCCGTGAGTTTGCCGAAATCGAAGCGTCAGGCGGAATCGTCCTGATGGTCTCAGCCCTGGTTGCGTTGATCTGGGCTAATTCGCCGTGGAGCGGCAGCTATTTCGACCTGTGGGACACGACCGTGACGGTTGGCGCCGGCGGCTACGAGCTCTCCAAGGCGCTGCATCTGTGGGTGAACGACGGCCTGATGGCGGTCTTCTTCTTCGTCGTCGGCCTGGAGATCAAGCGCGAGCTGCTCGTCGGCGAGCTGTCATCGCCGCGCAAGGCGGCCTTGCCGATTGCCGCGGCCTTCGGTGGGGCAATGGTGCCGGCCGCCATCTTCCTGGCTTTCAACGCCGGGACGGAAAATGTGGATGGCTGGGGCATCCCCATGGCGACCGACATCGCCTTCAGCCTGGGCGTTCTCGCCCTGCTCGGCAGCCGCGTCCCGCTGGCGCTCAAAGTCTTC
>DATGQR010000108.1:0-6331 GCA_035304105.1 Thermomicrobiales bacterium
AGTCGATCGAAGGCCAGTAGGACTGACTGGCGACGTAGAACACCAGCGTGGCGAGGAGATACGGCAACACCGACTCGGCCCAGGCCAGCAGCATGTTGGCGACGCCCATCGTCAAGATTGATGCCACCAGCACTGGCTTCCCGCCGAACCGGTCGATCAGCCCGGCCGTGATCGTCACCGCGGCGATACCGATGAGGCTCGCCCCGGCGATTCCGCCGCCGACGATCGAGCCCTTCAGTCCGACGATCTGGGTGAAGAAGATGACCGTGAACGGGATGACCATTCCGCGGCCGATCCAGAGCACGACGACAGCGAGCATCAGCGTCCAAACCGAACGCGGATGCCCGCTCAGCATGCCCTTCAGGCGCTGCCACGCGCCGCTGGGCTCAATGGCCGGAGAGTCCGCCTCCACTAATCCCTCGTTCTAACGTTCTCCGATCGCAATGTTCGTACGAGTGTTTCAAATACCCCTGGAGTGCGGCATCCAAAGAATGTCGCAGAAGCGCGCGCATCCCTCAACTCTACCCGGGTACCAGACGAAACTCGAGCCTCACCACCGGCGCATTCCGAACTGCTACGCGCATCGCCTCTTCGTCGTCGAAGGTGCCGCTCAGAACCCGGCCTTCGCAGGCGAGCAGGACCTCGCGACGGTCGAATGGCCAGGGGGACACGGAATAGGAGGTGAGCGCCTCGTCGTTCGGCTGAAACGCGATATCGACCAGGCCGTCGAGCGCCGGCAGTCCCGTGATCTGTCTGCCTTCAGGCGCACCCATGCAGAGTGCGAGCGACATAGCGTCCCAGGCGGAGACGAGTTGCCGGTAGCGCTGGATCTGGCCGGCGTCCAGCCCGTACATCGCGCTGATGCGCTCAAGCGCATCCCGCTGGAATTCGGTCTCGCGCTGGAGAAAGGCCCGCGCGGCGCGGGCTTCGTCATCGGAATCCGCGTCAAAATCGTGATAGCGCTCGTAGAGGTGCGTTCCGTGCATCGAGATCAGGGCCGCCGGCAGGTAGCCATATGCCAACGCCCGTCTTGTCGAGGTCGACCAGATGCTCAGATGATCCAGCGTCGGGAGCTGGTTGAACGCATACGGCAAGCCAGTCTCCGGATTCAGCGTCGGCGCGGCCTCCCATTCCAGCCAGGCAATATCGTGTTGCTCTGCGGCCAGACGTACGGCGATTGGCGGCGGTTCAAGCCCTACATCTGCGTTTCCCCAGGCATCGGCGAGCTGCCCGGAGATCCAGGCATGCGCCGGTTGCGAGATAAGCACGAGACTGTCACCCACGCGACGATGTAACATCCTTGGGGCTCCTTGCGTACGTTCGCTGCGGTCTGCGAACCGGTTCGGGCAAGGTCATTCTACGCGGGCAAGCGAGCCGGTACCGGGCGCAGCGGCTCATCGCCGTCCGGAGAGATCGAACCGGCGAGCGTGACGAACGACGCGCTGCATGCATTCATTTCTTGGCATCGTAAAGCCACGAGAGGAGCAGTCGAGCAGCGTGAACACCAGCGTGATAGTAGGGTGACGCGTGCAACACGCGGGTAGACATCCTTCGAGAAATTACGGGCTTGCACGCGCGCCGCGACCAGTGCGGCCGAGTCGCCCGCTCCTCGCCAACCAGCGCAAGCACCGGCGGCAAGCCGGCGTGTCCGCCGAGCCCGCGACCAAGCCTAAGTCGCACGGCATGCGGCCCTACGCGCTGTCGATCCTCGCGCTCCTGCCGCTGAGCTTTGGGGCCTGGGCGCTATCGATCGTGCTGCCGACTGCCTATGAAGCGTGGCGCGCCTCCGAAGAGATCTTTCAGCCGCGGGCAGAGCGCGCGCGCTTTGCCGATGACGCGCCGGCGGCGCCTACGGTGATGCCGGATTCCGTCAAGGCCGTCCTCACTGCAACCGCTCAAGGTACCGAGGTCGCGGCTCTACCGGCAACCGCCTCACCGGCCAGCGACGAGGCTGACTCGACGCCCACGGCGACCGAACCAATGCCGCCGCGTGGCACTCCAGAGCCGGCCGGTGGCCCGCTCGACGCGGCCACACCAGAATCAACCCCGACCGACGCCGGCCCCACGCCGACGCCATATCCTGAGTGGGACGGCGACGATCCGGTTCACATCCTGCTCCTGGGGGTCGACACGCGGCCATCCGAGGAGACCGCCGGCCGCAGCGACACGATCATCGTCGTGCGCGTCGATCCGGCGGACAAGCGCGTCGACATGTTCTCGATCCCGCGCGACCTGGCCGTCAACATCCCCGGCTTCTCTTCCGGCGCCAAGATCAACAGCGCATATCCCTGGGGCGAGATGTACGACATCGAGGGCGGCGGGCCGTCACTGGTCGCCCAGACGATCGAGTACAACTTCGGCATCACGATCGACTACTATGCGACCGTCGACATCCCAGGCCTTGAACGTATAGTCGATACTCTGGGCGGGGTCATCGTCGACGTCAAGACGCAGCTCAAGGACGATCAGTACCCGACCGAGGACTTCGGCTACACGCGCGCCTACTTCCCGCCCGGACTCCAGAAGCTGGACGGCAAGCAAGCCGTCCAGTTCGCGCGCACGCGTCACTCCGACGGTGACTTCATGCGCTCCCAACGCCAGCAGCAGCTGCTTCTTGCGATCCGCGATCAAGCCCTCGAATCCGGCATCATCACCAAGCTGCCACAGCTCATCGGCGACATGCGCGAGACGTTGCGCACTGATCTGTCGCTCTCCAAGGTCTACTCGCTCGCCCGGCTGGCGCAGGAGATCCCCCGCGAGAACATCTGGGTCCACTCGCTGGCGCCGTACACCTATGCATCGGAAACGTCCGAGGGCTGGTTCCTGATCGGCGATTGGGACGCGCTGCGCTGGGTTGTCCAGAACCTCGAAGAGCACCCGCTAGCTTCGAACATCCCCGGCGGCTGAGTCCTCGTCAGGCGTGTCGCCTTCGCGATCCTGATGCACGGCATCGGCCGCGGCCGGCTCGTCGAGCGCGCGCGCTTCGGCGGCCGACTCGCGAACGGCCGCGATGACGTGCTTCCCGGTCGCCAGGGCCCGGCGAGCACCCTGGGCCGCACGGTCGGCCAGCTCGCTGGTCGCTTCCGACGCGAAGTCGCGCGCGTAGAATCGAATCTCGTGCGCCGTGACAGTATCTTGCTTGAGCACTTCGCGCGTCAGTCCGACCGACGCCAGGTGCTCCTCGACGATTTCCGGATCAGCGTCGCGGCTCCATTTGGAGAGTTCCTGCAGTACCGGGAGCAGTGTCTGAATGCGCGAGATCATCGTCGCGCCTGGGATGAAACGCATTGCCGTGGTACGCGCCGACGCCCCGACAACTCCACCTCTCCCCCGGCTGGCCAGCGCTTGTTTGGCGGCTTCCGGAAGTGGGCTGACGCGCTCGTCCATCGCCAGCCGCTGGGCGAGCTTGCCGTAGGTCGGCGCGCGGCGCAGCAGGTCGTCCGCCCGCTGGCGCAGCGGCACATCATCGGCGAGCGCGTTGCGAACGGCGTTGCCGACGGCTGCACGATCGAGTTGGTCGGGGTGATAGCGTACCAACACGCCCTCGTCGTCGGGCTGCGTCGAGCGCACGCCAGCCATTGCCGCCAGCCAGGCAGCGACTCGTCGGCGCGCTTCCGGCTCGTCACCACGTTCGCCATCGTCGGTGCGCGCCCAGGTGATGCGCATGCGGTCCTCAGCCAGATCCTCTGCCCAGACCCGCGCCACCGACGGCGCTGGGTCATCGAGCTTCGGAGCGCCGACTCCTAGCGCGCGGCGAATCGTCGCTGCCAGGCGGTAGCGCGTGACTTGCTCAGGGTCGATGACGACGAGCAGGCCCTCGGCATCGCGAGAGACCTCAACGACGCCAGCAGTATCACGCAATGCTGCGGCGACGACATCCGTATGGTCTTCCGGCTCATCATCACCGGATATGAGCCAGGTAAAACGCAGCGTGGAGGGCGGCTCTACCTCCTCCGCCCAAACTCTCGCGGTCCGTTCTCTCATCTCGTTTGCTCTCCCTGCACCGCACATAGTCTAATCAAGTCGCGCCACCGGGGGCGGCGATTTCGCAACACGGGAACGGGGTGAATGTGGAGTTCGAATGGCTGAAGCGAGCCGCAGGCGAGCGCGCGGCGGAGCTTGTCGAAGACGGCATGCGCGTCGGCCTGGGCAGCGGCTCAACGGCGCTGGCGTTTGTCGGAGCACTCGGCCAGCGGACGAGAGACGGATTGCGCGTCACCGCCGTGGCCACCTCGGAACAAACTGCCGAAGCGGCGCGCTCCGCCGGCATCGAACTCGTCCAGCTCGACGCGCCGCTCGACCTCGCAGTCGATGGCGCGGATGCCATTGAGCGCGGCTCGCTGGCGGCCATTAAGGGCCTGGGCGGAGCGCTCGTCCGGGAACGTCTGGTCGCCGAGGCCGCGCGACGCTTTGTCTTGATCGCCGACGACTCGAAGCTCGTCGACCATCTGGCGGAGAGCCAGCCGGACATCCCGATTCCCGTTGAAGTTCTGCCCTTCGGCTGGCAGCTCACCGGCGCGCGCCTCTCCGCCTATGGCGAGCCGAAGCTTCGCGGCAGTGAGGCCGGAAAGCCGTTCGTCTCGGACAACGGCAACCTGATCCTGGACCTGTTCGGGTGCGACTTGCGGGATCCCGCGACGCTGGCGGCGCGGCTCAAGGCCACCACCGGCGTCGTCGATCACGGGCTGTTCCTCGGTCTGGCCAGCACTGCACTGATCGCAACGCCGGCCGGCGTCGCCGTCCTCGATGCGGGCGCACCCCGTTGAATGCAGCCTGAGCCTAACTGCCCGGCGCGACCCCGCGCACAGATGTCTCGATACTGTAGAGGCTGGTGACGGCTGTCACGTAGAGCGTCGAGAAGTCCGGTCCGCCCCACGCCAGGTTCGCCGGTTGCTCGTCGAGCTCGATCTGCCCCACCAGCTCGCCATCCGACGCCAGCACCCAAATACCGCCGGGCCCGGTCGTCCAGAGCCGGCCATCGACATCGACTTTCATCCCGTCCGGCGCGCCGCGGCGCGGATCATCGCGCATGTCGCAGAAGATTTCACCCTGGCTCGAAAGCGCGCCATCCGCGAACACCGTATAGCGGCGAATCAGCCGGGCGGCGGAGTCAGCGATGTACATCTGCGACTCCACCGGCGTGAACGTCAGGCCGTTCGGCTTCTCCGCGTCCTGCGCGACCAGCTGAACGGCGCCGTTCGTCGCGATCCGGTAGGTCGCCATCACGTCCAGCTCGCGGCCCGCATCGCCCTCTCCCTGGTTGAGGAGGCCGTAATCAGGGTCGGTGAAATACACCGCGCCGGTCGACGCGACCACGACGTCGTTGGGGCTATTGAAGCGCTTACCTTCGTAGGTCTCGGCGAGCGGTTCCGGCTCGGCCTCCCAGGCAGCGATGCTGACGCGCCGCCCAGTGTGCTCGCAAGCGATCAAGTTGCCGCTCCCGTCGAGCGTCAGCCCGTTCGAATGGCCGCTCGGCCGGCGATACACCTGCGCCTCGCCTCCCGGCGACCAGCGGTAGATCGTATTTGCGGGGATGTCGCTGAACAGCAGACACTCGTGTTCGGGGATCCAGATCGGGCCCTCGGTGAACTGAAAGCCGGTCACCTCGCGCTTGGCCTCGCTGGACTGGAGCAAGTCGGACAGTCCGTGGTCTATCACTAATCGCAAACTTCACGCTCCTCTCTGCTCTCAACTATACGAGGTGCGAAAAAGGATCCCGGCCACCGCGAGGTAAGCGCCCCGCCGCGGCCGGGAACGTGCGATTTCGCTTGCGACCCGACGGACTACTCGCGCTGGCGCGGGTCGAGCGCGTCGCGCAGGCCATCACCGAGCAGATTAAAAGCCAGCACCGTCAGGAAGATCATGATTCCCGGCGGGTAGGCGATGTGCGGGAAGGTCAAGATGTTCTGGCGCGCGTCGGCCAGCATGTTGCCCCACGACGGCGTGGGTCGCTGGATGCCGAAGCCCAGGAACGACAGCGCCGCCTCGAGAATGATGATGCTACCGACCGACAGCGTGGAGATGACAATCACCGGCCCGATCACGTTCGGCAGCACGTGCCGGAAGATGATGCGCGCGTCGTTGGCCCCCAGCGCCCGGGCGGCGAAGACGAACTCGCGCTCTCGGACGCTCAAGACATCGGCGCGCACCACGCGCGCATAGGTCGACCAGACGGTCAAGCCGATCACCCAGACCGTCATCCAGAAGCTCGGCCCCAACACGGCGGCGAGCACAATCAGTAACACCAGAATCGGGAACGCCATCAAGGCATCCACGAAGCGCGAGAGGATGGTGTCGACCCAACCGCCGAAGTAACCCGAGACCGCTCCAA
>DATGQR010000109.1:0-9194 GCA_035304105.1 Thermomicrobiales bacterium
ACCGGCGCTTCCACGAGCTGGCCGAGGGCCTGATCGAGCCGACGCTGCTGGTCGGGGATCTGCCGGAGCACGTCGCACAGGAACTGCGCGACGACCCCAACGTGATTCTGCTGCCGCCGGCCACGCGGCGGCGGCGCGCGAGTATCCTTATTGATATGGTCCATCGCCGGTGGCTGGAGGGCGCGGCGGACGACCTGGCGGCGCTCGAACCCATCTACGTGCATACCCGCCCGCCACAACCCGCATTGCGAGAACGAACAACGTGACCTACTACTACCTCGAACCAATGCGCCAGGAGGACGTGCCCGAAGTCTCGCGGGTCGATCACCTGTGCTTCACCAACCCCTGGCCGCAATCGGCCTACCGCCGCGAGCTGCGCAAGCCGCAGAGCAACTACTACGTCGTGCTGCGCAAGACCGACGGCCCCGAACCGCCAAACGGCGCGCCGGTCCCCGAGGAGCGCGGGCGCTTTGGCTTCATTCCGCTGCCCTGGCGCAGCGAGTCGCCCAGGCGGCGCGACCCGATCATCGGCTTCGCCGGGATGTGGATCATGTTCGACGAGGCGCACGTCACGACGATTGGCGTGCATCCCGACGAGCGCGGCAAGGGGCTGGGCGAGCTGCTGCTGGTGCAGCTCTTCGTCGAGGCGGCCGCGCGCGGGGCGCAGATGCTGACGCTGGAGGTGCGCGTCTCCAACGAATCCGCCCAGGCGCTCTACCGCAAGTACGGCTTCGAGCGCCAGGGCGTGCGCCGGCGCTACTACAGCGACAATGGCGAGGACGCCTACATCATGTGGTCGCCGAACATCCGCGAGCCGGAGTATGCGCGCCGCTTCGAGGAACTGCGTGGCCAGCTCTTGCAGCGGCTGGGGCCGAAGCTGATCGCCGCGCCGCGCTCGGGCGAGGAGATCGAGCAGTCGTGAACATCTTGGGGATCGAGACCTCCTGCGACGAGACCTCGGCGGCCGTCGTCTGCGAGGGGCGGCTGGTCAAGTCCAACATCATCGCCTCGCAGACCGATCTGCACGCGAAGTACGGCGGCGTCGTGCCGGAGCTGGCCTCGCGCCAGCACATCACGGCGATCATCCCGACGATCCAGGCAGCGATGGACGAGGCCGGGGTCACCCGCGAGGAGATTGACGCCATCGCCGTGACCGAGGGGCCGGGGCTGTCCGGAGCGCTGCTGGTCGGGGTCAATGTCGCCAAGACGCTGGCCTTTGCCTGGAAGAAGCCACTGGTGCCGGTCAACCATCTGGAGGGCCACATCTACTCCAACTGGCTGTACCGCCAGGGCGAGGAGAAGCCGGAGCCGGAGTTCCCGGCCGTCTGCCTGATCGTCTCCGGCGGCCACACCGAGCTGCTGCTGATCCACCGCCACGGCGTCTACGAGGTGCTGGGCAAGACGCTGGACGACGCGGCCGGCGAGGCGTTCGACAAGGGCGCGCGCATCCTCGGCCTCGGCTATCCCGGCGGCCCGGAGATCCAGAAGGCGGCCGAAGGCGCCAGGCTGACCTTCGAGTTCCCGCGCGCCTGGCTGGGCGACAGCTACGATTTCTCCTTCTCAGGGATCAAGACGGCGCTGCTGCGCGAAGCCGAGCAGTACCGCCGCCCGCGCGACCCGCGCAGGCCGTCGCGCCGCGACCCCAACGCGCCCTTTCCGGAGCACGAGCCGCCGGAGTACTCGCCGAACATGCCGGTCGGCGACCTGGCGGCCTCCTACCAGGACGCGATCGTCGACGTGCTGGTGACCAAGACGCTGCGGGCGGCGCGCGAGCACAAGGCGCGCAGCGTGCTGCTGGCCGGTGGGGTGGCCGCCAACCGCCTGCTGCGCAACCGGCTGACGCGCCAGCTGGACGTGCCGCTCTTCGTGCCGCCGATCGAGTTTTGCACCGACAACGCCGCGATGATCGCGGCGGCCGCCTATCAGATCATCCGGCGGGGCGTGACCGGCGATTGGGGACTGGACGTGCGCGCGCAGTACCCGTTCACCGAGATCCCGGGCGTGCAGGTGATCGATCATGCCGGCAGCTGACGGCTACGCCCGCGAGCTGGAGGTGGCGCGGGCGGCGGCGAAGGCTGCCGGCGAGCTGCTGATCGAGCTCCAGTCTGAGACGCTGACGATCGATTTCAAGGGGCACTCGGACCTGGTGACCAACGCCGACCGCGCCAGCGAGCAGCTGATCGCCGAGATGATCCTCGATGCCTTCCCCGGGGACGCGATGCTGGCCGAGGAGTCCGGCCACATCGCGCCGGCCGCGCCCAGCGAGCGCGTCTGGGTGGTCGACCCGCTGGACGGCACGACCAATTACGCACACGGCATCCCGCTCTACGCCGTGTCGATCGCGCTGGTCGACCGCGGCGAGGTGGTCGTCGCGGTGGTCGACGTGCCGCCACTGCGCGAGTGCTTCGAGGCGACTCTGGGCGGCGGGGCGAAGCTGAACGGCCAGCCGATCCGCTGCTCCAGCACGGACAAATTGGCGGACGCATTGCTGGCCACCGGCTTCCCCTATGATGTGGAGGAGCGGGCCGCCAGCCTGCATCACTGGGAGCGCTTCACGCTGGCGTCGCGAGCGGTGCGGCGCATCGGCTCGGCGGCCTACGACCTGTGCTGCGTAGCCGCCGGGCGCTTCGACGGTTACTGGGAGCGGGGCCCATCGGCCTGGGACCTGGCGGCCGGGAGCCTGCTAGTGGCGGAAGCAGGTGGTATCGTATCGGCCTACGACACCGGTCCGTTCGACATGCACGCGCGCGAGGTGCTGGCCGCCGCGCCGGGCCTCCACCGGGAAATGGCCGCCGTGCTGGCAGAATAACCTACAGGGAAGCCAAAGCGACGCCTAGTACCGCCGTCCCCGGAGCGCAGCATGACTGTGGTACCCGTCCTCAGCAATTCTGGGAGAAAGGTGGCGTGGAGAGCAACACGAGCGACTTTCATAATCAGATCATAGAGGCGATCCAGACGGGTGAAGTGGTCTGTCTATTCTTCCCGCGGATCGGGAAGACGTTGGTGCTGGACATGCGCCACACGCTCGAGATCCCGCCCGGCGTGATCGTCGACGATATGGTCTCCCGACCTCTCGACCGCCTGGAACGCCTCGAAGAACTGCGTCCGACGCTACCGCCGCCCGAAGAGCTGCGCATCGCGCCGTGGGTGGGTTCGGTGGCCTCGCTGGAAGATGCGGGAATTACCAGCGCCATCCTGGAGCGGTGCGCCGAGACCGGCGATGTCGTGACCGTGGAGCGCTGCCGGCAGGCACTTCGGACGCTGACCCGGTTGGAGCGCCAGCACATGCGGGCGATCATCCGGGGCGAGATGTCCCGCACGATCTGGCAGCGCGAGCGAGGCCCCTCGCGCTAACCACGCCGGAGCGTGGTAGCGGGGCGCGGATCGCAGCCACGATACAGCGGGAGGGCGTGGCGTGGAAGAGCCAGGAGCCAACCTCAGCACCACAAGCGGGCGGCTCGCCGGCGCACCGGGCACCACGAGCATGGGCCCGCCACGTTCACTGTCCGGCACCACCAGCCTGCTGCAGCGCTGGGGCACGCCCGAATCCGACCAACGCTACGTCGCCGAAACGCTCGACTGGATCGCTGGCGAGCTGGGCGCCAAGCGCCCCCGCTTCGTGCGCCTGCTGCCCTCGGGCATCTGGATCGTCCAGACGGTCGTGCAGGGCAAGATCGTCGCCCAGGCGGCGGACCGCGCCGAGATCGCGATGGCCTGGACGGTCGCGCTGGGCCGCGAGGTCTACAGCGCCGCCCGGCCGCGGGTGACCACCTTCGACGGCAGCGGCATCCGCCCGATCGCCGTCACCTCCTACATCGGCATCCCGGTGACCTGCCAGGAGGGCATCGCCGGTGTCATCGAAGCGGCCGGTGAGCTGCGCCCGGACGCCGAGCGCAACGCCCGCGCGGCCGGTGGACGCCTGGGCGAATTCGCCACCCGGCTGATGTTTGATCCGGGCCTGCGCGCCGCCCCGCGGATCACGCTGGAGACCGAGTGCGAGATCAGCTCCGGGCTGGGCACGCCCAGCTACGGCGTCCTCAGCCGCGACGAGTGGAATTTCCTGACCAACCTGCATGGCGCGATGACCCTCCAGGAGCTGGCCGACGCGGCGGGCTTCGACGGCGAGCAGGTCATCGACCTGGCCCGCGCCCTGGCCAGCCGCGGCCTGATCACCCTCCGCACCCCGACCGGCGTCCTGATGACTTCGACCACGTCGCTGCTCAGCGAACTCCCGACGGAGCAATCCACCGTGTAGCTCCTGTGCCACCGCATCTGTCCTCGCACAGGAACCACAGTCTCCGATGATCGTAGGGGTGGAGCGCGTCTCCGCCCGGCAAGAGGCACGTCATCCAACACCGGGTGGAGACACCACCCGCTCCGCGGGTACCCGACCCCTGCGAAGGGGGATGGCGCGAACTGCCTCGATGCCGGTCGGGAATCGGACCTATCCGCAGGCAATCGGGGCTAGAATGCGGCCGGAGGTGAGCGATGGCCACGTATGAGATCCGGGCGACGCGCGAGAACCTGCATGGGACGTTTTCGCGGGAGATCCCGCCGATCCTGGAGATCGAGCCCGGCGACACGGTGATCTTCGAGACGCTGGACGCCGGCTGGGGCCTGGAGCCGATGCGCGAGGACGGCGGCGAGCGACGCTGCTTCGAGCCGCGCGACGAGGTCCGCGACGCCGGCCACGCGCTGTGCGGCCCGATCGCCGTGCGCGGGGCGAAGCCGGGCGACACGTTGGCGATCCGCGTCGACGAGCTCCGAACCGGGACGTTCGGCTTCAACGCCGCCGGCGGGCCGAACCCGACGCGGGCCGAGCCCTTCGGCCTGAGCGCCGACGAGCGCCTGATCGTGCGCTGGACGCTGGACCGCGAGAAGATGATCGCCACCAATCACTTCGGCCACACCGTCGCGATGCGCCCCTTCCTGGGCGTGATGGGACTGCCGCCGGCCGAGCCGGGCCACCACTCCACCGCCCCGCCACGCGCCACCGGCGGGAATCTGGACTGCAAGGAGCTGATCCCCGGGACGACCCTCTACCTCCCGGTCGCCGTCGAGGGCGGGCTGTTCTCAACCGGCGACGGCCACGCGGCCCAGGGCGACGGCGAGCTGAGCGGTACGGCGATCGAATGCCCGATGGAATGCGCCGTGCTGACCTTCGACCTCATCTCAGGCGTCAGCCACCCCACGCCGCGCGCCTGGACGCCCGAGGCCTGGATCACCTTCGGCATGGATGAGGATCTGGACGCGGCCATGTACCAGGCGACGAACGCGATGCTCGACCTGCTGATGGAGATGCACGGGGTCGAGCGGCCGGTCGCCCTGGCGCTGGCCAGCGTGGCGGTCGATCTGCGCGTCACCCAGGTGGTCAACGGCGTCAAGGGCGTCCATGCGATGCTGCCCCACGGGGCGATCAGGTAGCGGCGCCGCGCTCTCGCTCGCGAACTTTAGCCGTCTCGGCCTGCATGACCGGTTCGAGGCGCTCGACGAAGTCGACGATGATCGCCAATTCCTCCGGACTGTAGTTGCGGCACAGCTCGTCCATGGCCGCAGCCAGCGACATGAAGAGCGGCCCGACCGTCTGGAAGGCGACTGGCGTGGTGCTGACGATCACCCGGCGCCGGTCGCTGGGATCGGGTTGACGCGCGACGAAGCCGCGCCGCTCCAGCCGGTCGAGGATGCCGGTGATCGCGCCCGAGGTCAGGCTGGTCAGCTTCGCAAGTTGCCCCGGTGTGACCGGCCCCATTCGCCCGATGAGGTCCAGGCAACGCAGGTCGGTGGCGTTCAGCCCGACCTGATCGGCGACCGCCTGATTGAAGAGGACTGAGTAGGCGCTGACGCGCCGCAACCCCTCGCTCACGCGCATAGCCAGTTCGGCTATTTGATCTGTTTTTTCCTCTTGGCTTGACATCTTGATCCAATACCTCTAGTATTCGCACGTATTCTAAGTATCTTAGAGTCTAAGATACTTAGCAAATAAGCTTCATCGAGAGCATAGTGCAAAGGAGGACTCATGCTCAAGAAGCTGGCACGCACCTCATACCGGCGCCGTTGGCCGGTCGTCATCATTTGGGTGATCCTGCTGGCCGGGTTGCTGGCCATCGGCGCGGGAGCCGGGGGATCATTCAAGACCGAGTTCGGCTCGCTGCCGGGCACCGAGAGCCAGGCGGCGCTCGAGATCCTCGAAGAGCGAGGCTTCGTCGAACGTACCGGCGACCAGGCGCAGATCGTCTTCACGTCCGAAGCGGGCGTGCAAGACCCCGCGGTCGAGGCCGCGATGACAGATCTGTTCGCCGCCATCAGCGCGGAGATCGAACAGTCCAGCGTCGTGAGCCCGTATGAGCCGGGCGGCGAGCGGCAAATCTCCGCGGACGGCACGATCGCCTACGCCGAGGTGAATCTGGCCGAGCGCAGCAACGAGGAATACCTCGACGCCGGCGAGCGCATCCGCGAGCTGGGTGACGCGGTCGCGGTCGAGGGTCTACAGATCGAATACGGCGGCAACATCTTTATCGACGAGACTGGCGGCGGCTCCAGCGAATTCATCGGGCTGATCGGCGCGGTGATCATCTTGCTGATCGCCTTCGGCTCGGTGCTGGCGATGGGTCTCCCGATCGGCACGGCGCTGTTCGGCGTCGGCAGCGGCGCGGCGCTCATCCTGCTGGCGACGCGCGTGATGGATATCCCCGACTTCACCATGCCGGCGGCGATCATGATCGGCATCGGCGTGGGCATCGATTACGCACTCTTCATCGTCACGCGCTTCCGCCAGGGCTTGCGGGAAGGCCGCGCCCCGGAGGACGCCGCCGTGCTGGCGATCGACACGGCTGGGCGGGCGGTGCTCTTCGCCGGCGGCACAGTGGTGATCTCGCTGCTCGGCATGTTCGCGATGGGCCTGTCGATGATCCAGGGCCTGGCCATCGGCGCGTCGGCGACGGTGCTGATGACGATGGTGGCCTCGGTGACGCTGCTGCCGGCCCTGCTGGGGTTCGCCCGCGAGCGCATCGACAAGCTGGGCCTGCCGCACCGCAATAGTGATGACACCCGCAGCGGCCAGACGATCTGGCACCGCTGGAGCCGGGTGATCCAGCGCCGGCCGTTGCCTTTCGCGCTGGCGGGGCTGGTCTTCCTGCTGGCCCTGACGATCCCCGTCTTCTCGATGCGCCTGGGCTTCAGCGACGCCAGCAACCGCCCGGAGACGGACACGACGCGGCGGGCATACGACCTGCTCTCCGAGGGCTTCGGCCCGGGCTTCAACGGTCCCTTCCTGGTGGCCGCTGAAGCCGAGAACGGCCAGGTCGATCTGGCCACGCTCGACGGGCTGTCGCAGCAGCTGAATCAGACCGAGGGCGTGGCCTACGCCAGCCCACCGTTCCCGAACGAGGCCGGCGACGCGGCCATCATCCAGGTCATCCCGACGACCGGCCCGCAGGACGCGGAGACCGAGGATCTGGTCCACCGGCTGCGCGACGGCGTCGTCGACGAGGCCATCGGCGAGAGCTCGATGGAAGTCCACGTCGGCGGGATCACGGCGGCCACGGTCGACTTCGCCGACTTCACGGGCGACCGCATGCCAATCTTCTTCGGCGCCGTGCTGATCCTGTCGTTCCTGTTGCTGATGATGGTGTTCCGCTCGCTGCTGGTGCCGGTCAAGGCGGTCATCATGAACCTGCTGTCGATCGGCTCGGCCTTCGGGCTGATGATCGCGGTCTTCCAGTGGGGCTGGCTCAACGAGGCGCTGGGCGTCTCCGGCACCGGCCCGATCGAGGCCTGGGCGCCGATGATGATCTTCGCGGTCGTCTTCGGCCTGTCGATGGACTACGAGGTCTTCCTGCTCTCGCGTATCCGCGAGGAGTATGACCGCACCGGCGACAACGCCTCGGCGGTGGCCGACGGCCTCGCCAACACTGCCCGGGTGATCACGGCCGCGGCGGCAATCATGATCGTCGTCTTCTCCAGCTTCGTGCTCGGCGAGGACCGCGACCTGCAGATGCTGGGCTTCGGCCTGGCGGTGGCGGTGCTGATCGACGCCACGCTGGTGCGCCTGGTGCTGGTGCCGGCGACGATGGAGCTGCTGGGCAAGGCTAACTGGTGGCTGCCGGGCTGGCTCAACCGGATCCTCCCGGCCGTCCACTTCGAGGGCGAGCCGGAGAGCCCGCCGGCCACGCCGGCCGCGGCTCCTCGAACGGTCGCGCAGGTGTCCGGCGAATAGCCGGGCACCCGCCCCCGTCCTCCGGCAGTCGCTCCATCCAAGACCCAATGCGACGCCGGCCCGCCGGCTCCTTACAGAGGAGACCAGGGCGGGCCGGCGAGCGCCACGAGAATCTGAGATCCAGGTGCTTCGAGCTGGACGGATGACACCCCAGAAAGGTGTTCCCCCGATGAAACTCACCCGCCGCGACCTGCTGAGGCTCGGGCTCGCCATCCCTGCCAGCCTGGCGGCCGGCTGCTCTCTCGACGTCTCATTCGGTGGCGACGAAGTAACCGGCAAGCTGCTGCGCAGCCGGGCCCCGCTGCCGGACCCGTTCGCCCAACCGCTGCGCGTTCCGCCGGTGCTCGAACCGGTCAGGTCCGACGCTGACGCCGACTACTACGAGCTCACCCAGCGCCGCGGCAGCGTCGAGATCCTGTCCGGTCTGACGACGGAGGTCTGGGGCTACGACGGTATCTTCCCCGGGCCGACGATCGAGGCCCGGGCGGGTAGGACGGCAGCCGTCACGTTCCGCAATGAACTGCCGGTCCCAAGCGTGACGCACCTGCACGGCGGGGTGACGCTCGCCGAATCCGATGGCTACCCGACCGACCTGCTCGATCCGTCGAACGAGAAGCAGCACGTCTACCCGCTCCAGCAGCGCGCGGCGACGCTCTGGTACCACGATCACCGCATGGACTTCACCGGTCCGCAGGTCTACAAGGGGCTGGCCGGGTTCTTCATCGTGCGGGAACAGGAAGAGGTGGCGCTGCCGCTGCCGAAGAGCGAGCGGGACATCCCGCTGATGATCGCTGACCGGGCTTTCGACGCGGACGGCACGCTGATGTATCCATCCCGCGACCCCAGCCTGATGGGCGAGCCGGGCGTCGAGAACGACTACATGGAGGGCGTCCTGGGCGATGTGGTGCTGGTCAACGGCATGCCGTTCGAAGTCGATCGCATCGACGCCCGCTGCCGGCTGGGCGAAACCGAGATCTGG
>DATGQR010000110.1:0-6083 GCA_035304105.1 Thermomicrobiales bacterium
GCCAGGCGTTGCCCTCCTCGCCGATCGGCGCATCGGCGCCGACCTTGACGTCGGTGAAGTTCACCGTCGCCGTGCGCGAGTTGAGGTCGAGCATCGTCTCCGGCGTGATCTCGACGCCAGCGGTGCTGGTCGGGACGGCGAAGAGCGAGATGCCCTCGGGGCCGCTACCCTCGCCGGTGCGCGCGGCAACCAGCAGGACGTCCGCCTGGGCGCCCCAGGGCACGAAGCGCTTCATTCCATTCAGGGTGTAGCCGTTATCATTCCTGGTTGCCGTCGCCTCGATCGTCGAGGGTACCCAGCTGGCCGACTTCTCCAGGAAGGCGAGGCTGACGACGAGGTCGCCATTAGCCATGTCGGGCAGGTAGCGGGCCATCGCCGCCTCGTCGCCGGACTGGACAAGCGTCTGGCCGGCCAGGACGATCGTGCCGAAGAAGGGGCCGGGATAGGGGATGCGGCCCATCTCCTCCATGATGATGCTGGTCTCGATCATGCCGAAGCCCGCGCCGCCGTACTCCTCGGGCAGCGGGATCAGGCCAAGCTGGAGGAAGCGGCGGTAGAGGTCCTTGTCGTAGCCGGTCTCGTCCTCCATCATCGCGCGCACGTGCTCGATCGTGACCTGCTCGGTGAGGAACTCGCGGGCGAGATTCCTCAGCATGTTCTGGTCTTCAGTGAAATCGAAATCCATGACTCCCCCTCTGTGAGTGAGTTTGTCGTTCGTAGGTTGTAGTTCGTAGGAAGACCGCTCCGGGTTCCTCTCCTACAAACTCCGAACTACAACCTACGAACTAACTTCGGCCTGGCGCTTCTCTTCCAGCTCGAGGCGGTCAGCGCGGATCTCCTTGGGCAGGCCCAGGACGCGCTCGCCGATGATGTTCTTCTGGATCTGCGACGAGCCGGCGTAGATCGTCCCGGCGCGCGACCAGACGAAGTGATAGGCCCAGGTGTCGGCGTCGCCGTACTCGACGTTGGGATCATCGAAGGCGTAGGCCGGGTCGCCGCCGCTGATCTGCTGGCCGTAGGGGCCGAGAATCTCCTGGATGATTTCCTGGACGCGCTTGTCCAGCTCGGAGTAATGCAGCTTGGAGACCGACGCCTCCGGCCCCGGCCGCTCACCCTTCTCCAGCTTGGAGAGCAGCCGCAGCGATGCATAGCGCAGCACTTCGACCTCGGCGTAGATGCGGCCGATCTTCTGGCGGATCAGCGGGTCGTCGATCGCGCGGGTGCCGTCGACGCGCAGCTCGTTGGCGACCTCCAGCAGGCGATCGATCGAGGCCTGCAGGCGGCTGACGCGGCTGAGCGTGTTGCCGCCGCGCTCGTAGGAGAGCGTGGTCTGGGCGATGCGCCAACCGGTATTCAGCTCGCCGATCAGATTGTCGGCCGGCACGGTGACGTTGGAGAAGAAGACCTCGGAGAACTCACTGGAGCCGCTGATCTGCTTGAGCGGCCGCACCTCGACGCCGGGGCGGTCCATCTCGACCATGATGCAGGAGATGCCGTTGTGCTTGGATGCGCGGCGGTCGGTGCGCGCCAGCATCAGGCCCCACTCGGCGTTGTGCGCGCCGGAGGTCCAGATCTTCTGGCCGTTGATGATGAAGTTGTCGCCGTCAATGTCGGCGCGGCACTGCAGGCTGGCGAGGTCGGAGCCGGAGTTCGGCTCGGAATAGAGCTGGCACCAGATCTCTTCGCCGGTGAGGATCTTCTTGAGGTGTTGCTGCTTCTGCTCCTCGGTGCCGTGGTGGATCAGGGTCGGGCCGACGATCGAGATGCCCAGGCCGTTGACGCCGGCCGGGGCATTAACCCGTGCCATCTCCTCGCCGACGATGGCCTGCTCCATCGGGCGCGCTTCGCGGCCGCCGTACTCCTTCGGCCAGCCCATGCCGATGAAGCCGGCGTCATAGAGCTTGCGGTGCCACTCGCGGCGCTCCTCGAAGGTCTCAAGCTTCTTCCTGGGCAGGTTCTCCTCGAACCAGGCGCGTACCTTCTTCCTGAACTCAATATCTTCGGGGCTATAGCGTAGATCCACTGACCTGACTGCCTTTCATCGCGTCGATTACCAATCCGGCTCACCGTAGCGCGTGCCTGCTCGCTTGCTCGTCTCCAGACTCCACGCGCCCGCGCAGCCGGTCTTCATCCACTGGGTTGGGGGGAAACTACCCGGAATCGGGGAGGGTGTCAAGCAGACCGCGGACAACCTCTACCGTTGGCAGGAGCATTGGGGACGGGGCTATCCGGGTCAGACGAAGAAGCTAGCGGGGGCCGGCGATAAAGCTACTCCGCCGCCAGCTTCGCCTTGACCCGCGGGGCGACCTCTTCGGCGTAGAGACGGAGAATACGGCGAATGCGGGCGTCGTCGAGGAGCGCGAAATGGATGTTGGCGAGGAAGACGTTGGCCCGCAAACTCCGCAAGGAGACGGCAATCGCGGTCGCCGCTTCCTCAGGGTCGCCGGCGATGACGATCTGGCGGGTGATCTGCTCCTCGTACTGCGCCTCGGCCTCCTCGCGGGAGAGCGGGCCGCGCCGGGCCTGGGGCTCGCCGGTAAGCGGGCGCAGCTCGGCGTCGACGCGCATCAAGTGCTCGATGAACTCCTCGCGGGCCCGGTCGCTGTCCTCAGCCAGATAGAGGTAGCGCATCAGGGCGACCCGCTGGCGGGGCGCGCCCTCCGGCGGCGTCTCGGCCCAGTAGGCGGCGGTCGAGTTGGTCAGCGACTCGTCGGGCTGGAAGCCGACGGCCAGGCTGAGACCGTTTCGGGCCGCCCAAGCGGTCACCTGCGGGTCGTTGCCGGCGAACCAGATGGGCGGGTGCGGCCGCTGGAAAGGCGGATCGACCCAGATCTCGCTGAGCTTGTACAGTCCGCCCTCGAAATTGAACGGCTGCCCCTCCCAGGCCTGGCGCATGATCATCAGGTTCTCGATGAAGATCGACTGGCGGTGCTCGGCGGGCAGCCCCAGGGCCGCGATCTCCTGCGGGCGGTGCCCCAGCCCCAGCCCGACCTCGAGCCGTCCACCGGTGAGGTGGTCGAGCGTGCTGATCTCCTCGGCCAGCAGGACGGGGTTATGCAGCGCCAGCGTGTAGGCCAGCACGCCCAGGCGGATCTGCCCGGTGGTCGCCGAGAGGCGCGCCAGCAGCAGCCCCGGCGAGCTGGCGCGGTGATGAGACATGAAGTGACGCTCGGCAAGCATGACGTAGTCGAGGCCCAGGCGGTCGGCCTCCTGATGGTGGCTCAGGCGCTCGGCCAGCACCTCGGCGGTCGGGCGCAGGGTCTCGACCTGCATGATGTCGAAGATGCCGAATTCGTATTGGGAGTATCGGGTGTCGCTCATGGCTACCTGGCCGCCTGAGTCGCGATCTGGGTCGCTTGGCCAACCTCCCAGACCAGGCGGTTCTGGCCGCGCACCAGGCTGTTGATAATCAGGTGCCGGGTGTGCTCGTCGGCGTTCGGCAGATCGCGGGCCACCGCCAGGTCGGGCAGCGTCGGGATGGCCCGGGCCGGATCCTGCCGGAAGCGGCCGTCGCGGGTGTAGCCGAGCGAGACGAGCGTGCGCCCGATAGCCCGCTGGGCGGCGTTGGCGCGGCGCAGGCTGGCCACATCGCCCTCCTCGCTGGCGACCAGCGAGCTATAGAAGTTGTCGAGCGCGCCACGCAGCATCTCCAGCGCCGCGAAGCTCTCGCCGAAGTCGAAGGCGTCGCCGGCCGCGTCCTGATACTCCCGGACCGCGGCGGTCAGCTCGTCGACCGTGGCGCGGTAGTCGAAGGGCGCGATCGGGGCGTTGAGCGAGCGGAAAACGGCCGTGGCATAGACCCGCATGTCGCGCAGCAGGTTGTCGCGGTCGGCGATTTCCATGGTGTCGTCCTCGGTATGCCAGGCGATGTTGCCGCCACAGCCGCCGACCGGGTAGTAGCCTTTCTCGCGGAGCAGTTCCTCCGGCATCGTCGACGAAAGCATGAAGTAGGTGGTGACGCCGAGGTTGTTGAAGGAGCAGTCGCCGGCCCGCAGGACGTGTCCCTCACCGGAGGAGTCCTGACCGGTGACGTCGCGGATGACCGCCTGGCAGAAGCCCTCGGCCTCGCTCATCCAGGAGACGCCCTCGTAGACGGTGGCCCAGCGGCAGCCGGGCGAGTCGCAGTTGATGTGGCTGACGCAGTTGGCCATCAGATCCAACGCGAACTCGTCGGCGTACCAGGTCGAGCCGGCATAGCGGCCATGGGAGTGACCGCTCCACCAGGCGATCCGCAGGCTGCGGGCCAGCTTGTCGCGGTGCAGGTGGAAGACGCGCGCCAGCTCCAGCAGGGTGGCGTCGCCGGTGGCGTTGTCGCCGATGCCCACATGCCAGGAGTCGAGATGGCCGTGGAAGAGCACGAACTCCTCGGGGAACTGGTTGCCCGGGATCTCGGCGACGATGACCGGAATCTGCCGCCAGCCGGTGTCGGTCTGGTTGGCGAAGGCAACCTCGACCGGGCCTTCGTTCAGCTTCGCGATCAGCTCCTGACCATCCGGATGGTTGATCGTCAGGATCGGGATCGGCGCGGTGCGGCCGTCGGAGTCGAGATCGGGCGAGCCCCAGGTCGTGGTCGTGATGCCTTCGTGGATGTTCTGGCCGGGGTTGATGAAGAGCGCGGCGACCGCGCCGGACTCCGCCAGATCGAAGCCGCGCGCGGCGATGCCCAGCCCCTCGGTCATGACGACTTTGCCGCGCAGGTCAAGCCCCTCCGCGCTGCGCTGCTCGCCGAAGAGCTCGGTCATCCCGGCGGCCTGCTGGCCGGGCACGTAGACCAGCTCGGCGGTGACCTCCTCGCCGTTGGTGTGCGGCGAGAAAGAAGTCGTCTTGACGCGGTATTCGCGCCCGCCCTCGCCCAGCGTCCGCAGGCTGGCCGGACCCGGTAGGCTGATCAGCGTCGTCGGGTGGTGCACCTGGTAGCTGATGCCCCACTCGTCCAGCTTCCCGGTGATGTAGCGCGCCGCTCGCGCCTCATCCTCCGACCCCGACAGCCGCGTGAGCTGCGAGAACTCTTCCAGCAGCGCCCACGGCTCATCGAGCGAGATATCAGCCAGAATCGCCTGCTCGGTCACTTCGTCTTTCCAGTGCTGGTTCATGAGGCTCTTAAGCTCCCTTCCCTAACCCCTCCCTCGAATTCGCGGGAGGGGGATAAGACAAGTTAGTTGCTAGTCGGTAGCTCGAACTTCTCGGCAGGGCACCCCTCCCTCGCACCCGCAAGCGGGTACCCGGAGGGAGGGAGCCTGTTCACGCCCGCTCCCCCAATGATCTCCCGCTCTCGCCACCGCCCAATCCATGTCGCTTCAAGAATTCATGCACCGTGCGGTTCCAGAGGATCGGGTTTTCCCGGGCGGCGCCGTGGTGGGTATTGGGGAGGATGTAGAACTCGCTGCCGGGGATCATCTTGTGCCACTCGTAGGACATCGTCTGGGTCTTCTGGGATTCGTTGCCGCCGACGACGATCAGGCAGGGCATCGTCCAGCTCGCCATGATCTCAGCGGCGGGGCGGCAGTCCCACTCGCAGATGGCGCGCAGCGCCTGGATCGCCGAGGTCCGGGTCGTGCCCAGGCCGGTGTCGAGCGTTGCCAGGTACTGGCCGTATTCGGAGTCCTCGAAACCAGGCCGCTGAGTTGGCGGGCCGTGCTCTTCCCAGGGGAAGGAAGGCGGCTGGTAGACGATCGGCCGGCCGCCCCGCTCGATGATCGCGATCTGCTCGTCGATCCAGCGCTTGGATTCCTCGCGGAACCAGGGCGTGGTGTGGCCGATGACCAGCGCCAGGGCGCGCTCCGGGTAGCTGATGCCGAACTGGCAGGCAATCACGCCGCCGAGCGAGGCGCCAGCGACGATGGCCTTGTCGATCTCCAAATGGTCGAGCAGTCCGGCCAGGTCGTCGGCGAAGTCGGCGTTGGTCCAATCGCCGGGCGGGGCGTCGCTGCGCCCGGTGCCGCGCCGGTCGAAGGTGATGACCCGGTAGAACTGCGAGAAATAGGGCACCTGGAACGGCATCCAGGTGATGTGGTGGTGCGCCTGCAGCACCAGAGGAATCCCCTCGCCGACGTCCTCGTAATAGAGTTGGATGCCGTTGGCCG
>DATGQR010000111.1:0-4639 GCA_035304105.1 Thermomicrobiales bacterium
GGGCCCCCTCATCGATCATCAGCGTATCGAAGTCGATGGCGCCGGCATCGTCGACGTCGAAGTGAAGCTGGGCGAGGAGAATGCAATCCTGCTCCGCTTCCAGGTGGAAGCGCGGGCAGATTTCAGTGGCCCAGATCAACAGCGCGGTCCGGATCACCTCGCAGGCCGACGCCTCGGGCAGGTTAAAGACGTCCGGCGTTGCGCCGCTGTCATCGAGTCCAATGGCGCGCACGGCTTCCAGGAATGCCTCGCTGTCATCGTCGTCGGTTCCGACGGCGATCTCGACAGCCCGGAGCAACGCCCCAAAGGCGCGCGCAGCTTCCTCGGCCTCCTGTGGCGGCGGCTCCCAGCGGAACTCGGCACGGAACATTTCGGTGATTCGCGAATGGGCCCGCGTCTCATCTTCCGAGGCACAGGCGCGAGCGGCGATGTGGGTCAGGTCGGTGGGGCACTCGTCGTAGCACAGAGCGACGTAGACACTGTTGTTGCCTGGGACGACGAAATCCTCGCGCTCCTCACGGTGAGCAGCAACCCACTCGCCGAGCAACGCGCACTGCTCCGGGTCGACCCAGATCCAGTTGCCGCGCGGCGAGATGGCGTAGCCGGCGCCGATGACGATCTCCCGGTCGCCGCCGTCCTCGGTTGCTCGTGACGTGACTTGCAGGCCACAGACGGTTCCGTAGCCATGCAGCAGCTCGTTGCTGATGCGATGCTTCCATTCGAAGTGCGCCTGGTCCTGCCCAAATTCGGCGGGGCCGAGCACCATGCCCTTGACGTAGCGCATGCGCTTGCGGACATTGATCGGGGCCTGATCGGCCGAGGCGATGACACAATCTCTCATCGGGTTCTCCTCACTCACAATGCCGGCATTGCGCTCAGCCGATCGCGGGCGGCGATCACGCGATCGGGCACGTCATACGGGTGGGCCGGAGCGAGATACCCCGCTCCCAGGTCGTCGCGGCCAAGCAGGAATGGCAGCCAGCGGCTGCCCTCGCCAAGCACGGTGTCGATCCCGAGCCGCGCTTCGCCGACTCGGAAGTAGTCCCAGTAGCGGCGTACGTCGAAGAGGGTATGCGCCGGCTTCTCCAACTCGACGATGCGGTGGACCATGCTCTCCTCTTCGGGCGACAGGCTTTCCGGGATCAGCACTGAGAAGCGGTGGGCGCTCTGGGCGATCGACTCTCCGGCCGGGGTGTCGCCGGACGGGTCACCGGCGACGGCGGCCCGTCCCTCGCGCGCCGCGTAGCGCTCGACGAGCCGGATGCTGGATTGGCGTTCGGGGTGGAGCAGGTAGTCGTGGAGCAGGTCCTCGTAATGCTGCTCCTCGCGCGAGAACTGTGGCGCCGGCAGGCCGAGCCGGGCCAGCTCCTCAAGCATTCCATCCGCCTGGCCAATGGCGGCGAGCTGGATCTGGCGCAGCTTGTCTTCAAGGTCCGGTTCGAGGAGCAGGAGTAGCGCGAACATGATGCCGCCCGGCGTGCCCCGGCGCTCGAAGAGCTTGCGCGCGAAGCTGATGAACAGGCGCCGCCGGTCGTGGACGGCGGACGTCCCGCATTGTCGGCTGCGACGAACCTGGTGGATCTGCCCCCAGAGCGGGTCGACGATCAGGCCGAGCCAGCCGGCCAGCCAGTCGAGCGCCTCCGGCGGCGCGCCTTGCGGATCGAACAGCGCGGCCGAGTGGGCAATCGCATTGTGGAGATCGGTGTAGATACCCTCCGGATTCGCCAGCATGCGCTCCAGGAATGACGTGGGGCCGCCGGCTTCGAGAAAGACGTTCGGAAGGAATTGGCGAGGATACGAAAAGCGCGGGTAGTAGGCGCGCAGGGCGCGAATCCGCGGCGTCCGCCGGCCGTTGCCGGAGAGTTCCAGGCGCAGCTGCATGTAGCGGCCCTGGGCGCGCTGAAAGAGCAACTCCCAGGTGCCGGTCGATTCCGGGAAGCGCGCGTCGCCAGCAAAGGGATCCCAGTACGGGATCTCCGCGCCGGAATCGCGGAGGTACGGGGCCGGTTCGGCGTGGAAGGGCGCGCTCTCGACCAGGCCCGGCTCGTTGTGCGTGCGCGTCCAGACGCGTACGGCCGTCTCCTGCGGGATGCAGGCGTCGAGAAACAGCCGGTGCCAGACGCAGTCGCGCTCCCGGCCATCGAACACGGGGCTTAGGTAGACGCCATTCGGTGCGTAGCGAGCGTCTTCGATCGCTCGCAGCCGGGCCCAGCGCGTCGATGGATCGGTGACTGGGCTGCTGCCGGAGATGTCGTACGAGAGCTCACCGGCGCGGTGCACGAGCGCCCGGGCGCCGAAGCGGTGCATCGGCAGGTAGCGCGGCAGCGGTTCGAGACCGCCAGCGGTGTCGCGCCAATCGTACCGGAAGGCGATGGCCTGATTACCATCCCGCTCGACGACGTAGAGCTCGAGCGCCTCGGGGTCATAGGCGACGTCATGGCCGACCACCGGCGGTACCGGCGCCCCGGCCCCGCGCGCATCGACGACGTCGCCGATGTCGGGCAGGTCGATTGGGCCGGCTTCGAGTTCGCCGAAGTGGTATTGCCAGATCCGGCCAGCGCCGTCGCCGCCAGGCCGTCCCAGGATAAGCACCCGGCTTTCGGGCAGCGCCTCGACCGCAATCGGATCGTCGGGGTCCAGCAGGAAACCATCAGGGAAGCTGCGGCCGGCGAACACGGTTGGCTCGCCGTCGGTTGGGCCGAAATCCGGCCGCCGTTCAGGTTCGAGCTCGACGAGCAGGTCGTCACTCGTGATGATCCGGAAGTCCGGAGATAGGATCCAGAGGCGGCGATGCTGCCGGTCGAGGATCCAGGCGCCGCCCTCGGAGCGGGGGGCCATGTCGAACGGCGCGAAGTCATGCTCGGGGAAGCTCAGGCGCAGCGGAGGCCCGCCACCATACAGGTCGATGATGATCAGGCCGTTCAAGCTGGGGCTGCCGACGATCAGGTAGTGATCCTCCGTGACCGTCAATCCGGCAAGACGCTCGATGACCGCTGGCGCCGGGGAGCAGGCGGCGAAGTCTGACGACGGCCGCGGCGTCTCCGGTTCGCGCTGGTCCCAGTAGACGCTGACTCGGCCATCTCCGGAGTGCTGCCAGTAGATACTCGTCTCATCCTGGCTAATCCAGAACCAGTTGCCAAAGGCATCGACTGCCGCGCCGCGCCGCGCCTCGGGCTCCAGCGGGAGGTCGCGTCGGCCGCGCGGGAAGAGCACGGCGCGCTCGGCGAGAGTCAGTTCTTCGACGCCAGCGCTCACCTGAAGATCGCCGAGATCACCGGCCGGCAGGCCTTCAAAGTGACCGCGCTCCCAGTCGGCCCTGCCCTTGATGAGATGGAACCGGGTGCCGTTCACATCCACGTTAGCAGCCTCGCTCGTCGTTCATCAGCACTTGGCCCGGGAGACCGGGACCGGCAGGTAGCGCGTGGCGTCGGGGTCGAGCGCGCCGGCTTGCGGCCCGACCACCTCGGCCAGTGGGTCGGGCACGCCCTCACGGACGCGCATCGCGACCAGACGGGGCAATTCGAGTCCGGTGAGCTCCTGGCGCTCGATACCCAGGGCAGTGTCGACGCCCAGCTCGAGCCCCTCGACGAACTCGACGCCCGGGACACGCGTCGCCACGGCTTCCAGATCCTTCTGGAGCAGCGCCCGGCCCAGCGGCCAGCCGTCGCCATCGGGGCCGCCAGGCGGGAGCGCCGACAGGTATTCCTCGAGCCGCTGGCGGACCTGCTGGATGACCTGATCGCGGACGTATCCGGCTCGCACCCGAACGCCCACCGAGATCGAGACGGAGCGGTAGAGCGGACCACGCACGTAGATCTCGGTCGTGATCAGGCGGCGTTCGTCGAGGTAGTCACACACCCGGCGCAGGAACAGACGGTCGGGCGTGGGGTGCCTCGGGTTCAGCGGGTCGTGCGCCGGGACGACCATGACCGTCACGACGCCGGGGGCGTCCTCATCTGGGCGCTCGGGGTGAAAGACGGAGAGAACCTCGGCCCTGCCCACATCGACGCCCGGCGTGCGCCTGGTGATGTCCTCGAAATCGGGCTCGGTGACCAGCCGGTCCCGGTGGCGTATTACCCGCGGGATGCGCTCCTCGGCCTGAGCAACTGTCTCGCCCTCAGAGCCGCCCCAGGTGGGGATGGGATTACTGATCTTGAACCCGCCACCGAGCCGGACGTCGTCGCTGGTCGAGATCGCGCCGATCGCGACCATGCCCTGGCGTCCGCCGCCGTAGGCATAGCTGGCTCGGATCGCCTGCCCCAGACCCGGGCGCGCGCCACGCACACCGCCAAAGTCGATGACACCGGAGGCAGGGTCCAGGGTGAAGACCTTCTGGCCTTCGCCCGCGCCGTAGAGATCGGTAACGAGCCGCCACATCTCCCAGCCGCCGTCGGTGGGTTGCTGCACTTCGAGCTTCACCGTCTCCTCCAGCACCGGCGTATGCGCCAGGACGACGCTCTGGTGCGGCCCGCCGGTGCCCGTTCCCAGGGGTTCGTTGGTGACCGGGATGGACTGGACGACGGAGACGGCGTTGATGCCGACCCAGGTGATGCGCCCGTTGGACGCCGAGCCGGATTGATCGCCGGCCATCCTCAGGCGGACCCAGGTGATCAGGCGCTCGCGCAACGCGTCGTCTTCG
>DATGQR010000112.1:0-4170 GCA_035304105.1 Thermomicrobiales bacterium
CCCGGTCGACGGCAGCGCCCACCGGCTCACGATCATCGGCGTGATCGACAGCAAGATCGGCTCGCTGAGCGGGCTGTACACCAGCCAGACGACGGTCGACGCCGTCTATCCCAACCGGGCGTCCTCCTCCTGGTACGTCGCGCTGCGCGACCCGGCCGCGTCCGACGAGGTCGCGAAGCAGGTCGAGTCGGCTCTGCTCCGGGACGGCGTCGAGGGCGTGTCGATCCGCGATGAGCTGCGCGACGCGCAGAAGCAGGAGAGCGGTTTCCTGTACATCATCGAGGGCTTCATGGGACTGGGGCTGGTGGTCGGTGTCGCGGCGGTCGGCGTCATCGCCTTCCGCTCGGTCGTCGAGCGCCGCCAGCAGATCGGCGTGCTGCGGGCCATCGGCTTCCAGCGCGAGATGGTGTCGCTCTCGTTCATGATCGAGACGCTCTTCGTCGTCGGGCTGGGCGTGCTGTCCGGTGCGGCGCTCGGTCTGGGCCTGGCCAAGCGGTTGGTGGCCGACCCCGACCAGGGCTTCTCGTCGGATGTCAGCTTCGTGATTCCCTGGACGACGATCCTGCCGATCATCGGCCTGACGGTGCTAGTCGCGCTACTGATGACCTGGATCCCCGCCCAGCAGGCCGGCCGCGTCGCCCCGGCGGAGGCGCTGCGCTACGAGTAAACATGGGGCGCTGCTTCACGCAGGCGAGCGTGCCGGCTGGGACCGACCCGGCCGGCACGCTCGCCGTTGATCCGACGTTACTCCGTGCAGGTAACGTTCGGGTTCCAGTCCTCGAAGACGCCAGCGGGGTTAGGGTTGAAGATCCAGGCGTGCATCACGTAGACGCCCAGTGCTTCGTTGAGATGCAGCATCCGCCCCAGGACCTCCGGCATCCTGTCGGGATGCTCGACATCCCAGGGTTCGGCCGGCACGATCCACTCGACCGCGCCGAGCCGCAGATGCCCGTCCGCATCGAGCTGGTAGACCATCGCTTCCGGGGCGAGCGGGTCGAGGGTGAGGTCGAGCAGCGCGGTATTGATGTAGTGGAAGCCCATCCCGCCGGTGCCCGGGTTGTTGAAGCAGTGGTCGAGCCCGTCGACTAGCACCCAGCCGCCAGCCTGCGCGCGAGCGAGACTGGCGTTGCGGGCGACCGCGGACTGGACCTGAGCCAGCATTGACGCGACGGCCGGGGCATCCACCCCCGGGACGTCCAGCGTCTCCACACCAAGTGGGGCCAGCATGACCTCCCCATCGCGCAGTTCAAAGCGAGCACGCTCGAACCACTGGGTCAGCACTGCGCCGCCGCCGTTGTCCTCGACCAGCGCGGTCGAGATCGGGTAGCCGAAAAGCGCCAGCGACTCGCGGTAGGAGACGCCGGCGTCACCCAACTCGACGCCGTTATTCGACCAGGAGTCGATGAACTCGGGCGCGATCGCGAAGCCGGTGGCCGGCTGGTAGTGCGGCGTCGAAGGGTCATCCTGCGGCTGCGCGAACCAGTCGCGCCCGGACGCCGCCATGACCTCCGCTCCTAGCCGGCCGAGCTGCACGGCGTAGGGGCCATCGCCGTTTTCCGGGTGTAGCTCCAGGCGGCCGCCTTCGAAATACTGCACCGGGAGGTCGATGCCTGTGTCCAGGCGCGTGTCGGGAAACTGCTCGCTCAGCGCGTTGCCGAGCATGGCCCCGTCGTTGTTGGTTTCCACGAACGCGCGGAACTGGCCGCAGACCTGGAACCCATCGACATCCCGGCAGCCATCGCCCGGCTGGGCGGCGGCCGGCGCGGCGCTCAGGGCGAGCAGGACCACGATGGCTAGGAGCAAGGTGCGAGGGCGAAACATGGCAAGACCTCCCGTATAGGTGCGCCGGTGCGGTACTGGCGCCAAACTCGTCAGTCGGTCTTGCCAGTGTCGGAGTGCGGGTCGCTGGCCAGCATCGGGAGGCGCCCCGATATTGGCCGGGCGCTGCCCTCAGATTCGCCCGCGAGGACCAGCCAATACTGGAGGCCACCGGCTGATCGTGGCGGCCTCCAGAATCTGTGCGGCCAACTTGCGTGCTTAGGCGGTGGCGGGAGCCAGGGCCTTGAAAGCGACGACCCGCGAGTTGGCCGGCTGGAGCGGGTACTCGAACGTGGACACGACATCGGAGCTGGCGAAGATGCCCAGGCACTTCAGCGTGTCGTTTCCGATGTTGTCGAAGCCGTGCGGCACCATCGAAGGGATGAAGGCGACGGTGCCGGCTGTCACCTCGGCGGTCTCGTCGCCGAGGATCGCCCGGGCGGTGCCGCTCAGGACGATGACGATCTCGTCCGGGCTGTCCGTGTGGAGCGCCAGGCTGTGGCCTGGCTCGACCTCAAAGTAGACCAGGCCCATCGAATCGGTATCCGGCTCTCCGACCCAGGGGAACGCGGCCCTGACGCGTGCTTCAGGCTGCTCGTCCTGCCAGACCTCGTTCAGCGCCAGCCCGCTCGTGCGAAATGCCAACATCTCATGCCTCCTTTGGCAGTTCCCGCCCGGTTCATCCCGATGCGGCTCGTGAAATTTCCAGCTCCTGGGATCCCGAAGCTAGCTATCACGGTATCCGGATGGGAGCTGGCGGGCATCGTAGACGCTACGTAATCGCTGAGGCCGCGGCGAGCGGCAAGCCGCTACGTAGGCTCTACGGGTGCGCGGGAGGGGCGTCAGACGATGCCATGTTCGAGGGCGATGCGGGTGGCGGCGACGCGCGAGTTCACATTGAGCTTGTTGAAGATCGAGGTCAGGTGTGTGGTCACGGTGCGGTAGCTGATTGAGAGTTGATCGGCGACCTGGGCATCGGTCATCCCGGCCGCGACGAGCGTGAGTACCTCGATCTCGCGCTTGCTCAGGCCGAATGGCGCGGGGCTGACTGCGTCGCGGCCCGCAATCTGCATCAGTATTTCGCGCGCACTGATGAGGGCCCGTTGCGCGCCCAGCGCCTCGAATTCTTCGCAGGCCTGCCGGAGCAGTGCCTGCGCTTCGACGCTCGCTCCGGCCGCGGCCCTGGCGTCGGCGAGGCTCAGGCGTGTCAACGCGACCTCGTACGGGGCGGCGCAGCCTTCGGCACGGGCGAGTGCGAGCCCCAGGTCTTCCAGAGCCGCCTCAAGGTGCCCGCGGCGGCCGTGCAGTTCCCCGCGGAGTCGCAGCGCGGCCAGTTCTGCCAGGGGCTGCCGGGGTTCCCGGGCGGCTGCAAGTGCCCGGTCAGCTTGATCGATGGCCTGATCAAGATCGCCTCGGGCGGCAAGCCAGCGGGCGCGCGCCAGCAGTGCCTCGGCGCGCCAGCGAACCGCGCCGTTCCATGCCAGCCAGGCGTCCAGCGTGTCAAGCCAGCGCCCGGCGAGGTCGAGATCACCGGCGTCCAGCGCGATGTCGGCGGCCAGCAGCTGCATCTCGATCGCTCGTAGGTGCGTGGTGCTGCCCGGCGGCGTGTCTGGGCCGGCCGGGAGGACGACGGCGATCAATTGCCGGGTCTCTTCCAGGTTGCCGCGCTCCCTCTCCAGGCGGGCGAGTACGGCCGCGACGCGGTGCCGCCAGACGATGATGCCCTGGTCTCGGGAGTGGGCGTCCTGCACGATCCCGAGCGCTTCGTGCCAGGCGCCGTCGAGCACCATAGCGCCGAGCGAGGCGAAACCGGCGATCAGCCCCTCGTCCGCCACGCCGGTCGCTCTGCGATAGGCATTCTCGGCCGCAGCCCGGAGCCGCTCGCGCTCGGCCACCTGCTCGGTGCGGTAGGGGATGACGACCTCTTCCAGAATCACTCGCTGTGTCGCAGCCATCAGCAAGTGATGATCAATCCTCCGGTAGCACTCCAGCGCCCGGTCAAGCGCGACTCGGGCCGCATCCGGATCGCCCAGCCACGCATAGACACGGCCAAGCCCGAACCAGGCGTCGCCCCGTGATGAGAACCACTGGTCGGGATAGTCGATGAGCTGCGCTGGCTCGACGACGAATGCCTCTCCGATCCGCCGCGCCTCGGAGAGATATCCCGCTTCGACGAGCCACTGGACGAGCGTGCCGCGACGCGTGACGCCGAAGTCGCCCTGCCGGTCCGCGAGTGCTGGGCCAGGCGAGCGCTCCGGCAGCGCGTCGGCAATCCATGCGCCCACATCGGCGTCGATGTCGTTCAGTTCGAGGGTGTCCAGCAGTTCATCGCCACTGCGCATCATCGCGAGG
>DATGQR010000113.1:0-9085 GCA_035304105.1 Thermomicrobiales bacterium
CGTTCTCGATGTGGTGCATGGCCGGCAGCAGATCCTCATGGATCGCCGTCAGCGCCGCCACGTGCATCGTCGTGGGGATCACGTCATTGCTGGATTGCCCGAGATTGACGTGGTCGTTGGGATGGACCGGGCTGGTCTGACCGCGCGGGTGGCCGAGGATCTCGTTGGCGCGCGAGGCGATGACCTCATTGGCATTAGTGTTGGTCGACGTGCCCGAGCCGGTCTGGAAGATGTCGAGCACGAATTGATCGTCGAGGCGGCCCTTGGCGACCTCCAGCGCCGCCTGCTCGATGGCCCGCGCCAGCTCCTCGTCCAGCAGGCCCAGATCGGCGTTGACCTTCGCGGCGGCGGCCTTGATCTGGCCTAGCGCGCCGATGAAGCGCGCGGGGAAGCGGATGCCGCTGATCGGGAAATTGATCGCCGCCCGCATCGTGCTCGCCCCGTAGTGCACGTTTGCCGGTACCTTCATCTCGCCAAGTGAATCGCGCGCGATCCGATACTCCGTCGTTTCCACGTCCGAGCCCATCTCCAACCTCGTTTCGGCCATGCCGTCTCGTTTGAGAGCCGGTCCCCATGTCCAGGTGTTCATGCCCGCCGACCCAGCTGGGGTCGGCGCTACGCTGAGATTCTACCGACAATGCGCGCTGCCGCTCGCTAGCGGGCCGCTCGCTGGCGCTGCCGTACCGAGCGCGAGGGTGGGCCCTCGTGGGCGGCCTGCTCGGCGGCCCAGCGGCCCAGGATGATCATGGCGGCGAAGAGGAAGAAGGCCCCGACGAGCACCCACATGATCAGCCCGCCGATCTGCTGATCGGCCAGTGGCGAGAGGCCCCACACGCGGTGCTCGGCGCGCAGGTACTCGTCATAGATGATCGAGTTGGCGAACGTCACCAGCGCGCCGACCAACTGGCCGGGCAGCGTGCAGCCGAGCAGGTAGATGCCTTTCATCGGGCGGTTCAAGGCGCCCAGTTCCTTCGAGGGCGCCAGTACCGGCCACCAGCCGATGAAGGCGGTGCTCCAGAGCAGCACGTGCTCGAGGATATGCACGTTCTCGTCCCGCAGCGCCCAGTTATAGAAGAGCGGGAAGTGAACGACCGAGAAGGTGATGTTGAAGATCAGGAATGCCAGCAGCGGCTTCGTCAGGAAGCGCCAGGCCTGCCAGACCGGGCCGAGGCCGCGCGCCGCCGCCGCGTAGAGCCAGGGTGGGATGCCGAGCAGCATCAGCGGCGGCCCCACGATCGTGATCAGGATGTGCTGGACCATGTGGGCGCTGAAGAGGTAATCGTCGGAGAGCGGCTCGAGCGGCGAGAGCAGGGCGATCCCGAAGGCGAGCAGGCCACCAAAGAAGGCGGCGACACGGATCGGTGGGACCGCTTCGCCGCCGGGGTAGCGCTCGCGCTCGCCTTCGGATGTCACCCAAAGATAGATGGCAACTGACCCGATGATCCCCAGGATCACCGGAACGTCGAGTTGCCAGCTTGTCAGGCTAACTGGTTTGATCGTGTCCGTCTGCAGCAGCAGCGCGTTCACTCCAGGCCACAGCCCTTCCGGGCTGTCGCTGTGTTAGTGTCCAGCACCGCTGGGGAGCTGGCGAAGCACCTCTTCGGCGGGGTGGAACACCGTAAAGAGCAGGTAGAGCGACAGCACGATGACGATAGCTACTCCCAGGCCGAAGCCGAAGATCCAGGTGTAGAGCCGCTCGTCGAACTTCAGGTGCATGTACCAGCCAACGACCATCCCGAACTTGACGACCATCAGGACCATCAGCATTCCGACGAGCGTGCTGTAACCGACGCCGGTGAAGAAGTACAGCGCGATCTCGAAGCCGGTGACGATCGTCAGGATCGATGCGATCAGCGCGTACTCGCGGGCATCCGGATGGGCGTGCTCGCCATGGCTCGCGTCGTGTCGTCCCTGTGAAGACATAGGTCAGGAACCTTTCCGATCTCTAGCCCGCTTCGATCAAGTACACCACAGCGAAGATGACGATCCAGACGATGTCGACGAAGTGCCAGTAGAGGCCGGCGATCTCGACGTTGACCGCCTTCTCCTTGGTCACCAGCGGCTGCCGGAAGGACGCCAGGAAGAGGCTGAACAGCCAGAAGACGCCGATCGTCACGTGGGCGCCATGGAAGCCGGTTAGCACGTAGAAGGACGAGCCGAACAGGTTCGTGCTCAGGCGCAGACCCTCGTGGTGGAACTCGGTGAACTCATAGATCTGCCCGCCGAGGAAGATCAGCCCCAGCAAGCCGGTCGAGAGGATCCAGATCCGGAAGCGCCGCAGGTCGCCGCGCTGGATGCCGGCCAGCGCCAGGACCATCGCCACCGAGCTCATCAGCAGCACGAAGGCGCTGACTGAGGTGAAGGGAATGTCGAAGAAGTCGTTCGGGTACGGCGGCACCGCGGCCCGGTCGTGCGAGACCAGATAGGCGGTGATCAGCGAGCCGAAGAACATACAGTCCGATGCCAGGAAGCACCACATCGCCAGCTTGCGGTTATCCTGACCGGTCGCGGTCGGATGCTCGATGATGTTCTGGCGGGGCGGGCTCGCGGCTTCGTGTCTGGTCGCCATCGAGTGTTTTCCCTCTTCCCTCTAGACGTGGTCCGGCTCGCCGAACGCCGGCGAGAGCACCCAGCCGTAGATCCCCAGGAACATGACAGCCACGCCGATGAAGGTGATGATCCAGCCGTAGAGGAAGCCGGCGAAGCCGAGTGTGATGCCAATCGAGACGATGAGTGGCCAAATCGTCGGATTGGGCATGTGAATGTGGTCGTCGTGATGCTCGTGGATACCGTGCTCGACATCCGGCTGATCTTCCGGATCGGGCGACGTCTCCCGGAAGTCCGGCTCGTGGCCATAGACCTCGGGGTACTTCTCGACCCACAGCGGGATGTTGCTGGTGACGACCGGCACCTTCTCGAAGTTGTAGGGCTTCGGCGGCGAGCTGGTCGCCCACTCGAGCGTCGCGCCGTCCCACGGGTCGTCCGGCGCATTCGGCTCATCCCGGAAGCTGAGGAAGGCGTTGATGAGGAAGACCAGGATGGACAGCGCGATGATGAAGGCGCCGACGGTCATGGCCATGTTCCAGAAGTCCCAGTTCAGGCCTTCGGCATAGGTGTAGATGCGGCGCGGCATGCCCTGGACGCCCACCCAGTGCATCGGGAAGAACGTCAGGTTGAAGCCGATGAACATCAGCGCGAAGTGGACCTTGCCGAGACCGTCGTTGAGCAGGCGCCCGAAGAACTTCGGCCACCAGTAGTAGATGCCGCCGAAGAGCGAGAACAGCGAGCCGCCGAACAGCACGTAGTGGAAGTGCGCGACGACGAAGTAGCTGTCCTGCTGGTGCGAGTCGACTGGCGGCGAGGCGTGCATGACGCCCGACAGGCCGCCAATGATGAACATTGACACCATGCCGAGCGCCATCAGCATCGGCGTCGTGAACGTCAGGTCACCGCCCCAGACCGTACCAATCCAGTTGAAGATCTTCACGCCGGTCGGCAGGGCGATCAGCATGGTCGAGATCGCGAAGACGGCCGTCGGCACCGGGCCCAGGCCCACCGTGAACATGTGGTGCGCCCAGACGCTGAAGCCCAGGATACCGATTGCGATGCCGGCGAAGACGACGGCGGTGTAGCCGAAGATCGGCTTCTTCGAGAAGACCGGGATGATCTCCGAGACGATGCCGAAGGCGGGCAGGATCAGGATGTATACCTCCGGATGCCCGAAGATCCAGAACAAGTGTTGCCAGAGCAAGGGTTGGCCGTTGGCTTCGGGGACGAAGAAGAGCGTGTCGAACCAGCGGTCGAACAGCAGCAGGGTGACGCCGACCGTCAGCGACGGGAAGGCCATCACGATCAGCACGGCCGTGACCAGCGTCATCCAGACGAAAACCGGCAGGCGCATCATCCCCATGCCTGGGGCGCGCATATTGATGATGGTGACGATGAAGTTGAAGGCCGAGGCCAGCGAGGAGAGGCCGAGGACCTGCACGCCCATGACCCAGTAGTCGACGTTCTGGCCGGCCGAGTACTCCTGCGAGGTCAGGTTGGCGTAGGCGAACCAGCCAGCGTCCGGCGCGGCGCCGTGGAACCAACCGAGGTTGATCAGGATCGCGCCGAACAGATAGACCCAGTAGGAGAAGGCGTTGAGCCGCGGGAAGGCGACGTCCCGCGCGCCGATCATCAGCGGTACCAGCAAGTTGAAGAAGGCTGCCGAGAGCGGCATGACGACGAGGAAGATCATCGTCGTGCCGTGCATCGTGAAGAGCTGGTTGTAAGTGGACGCCGAGATGAAGGTGCTCTCCGGCTCGGTCAATTGTATGCGGATCAGCAGCGCCTCGATGCCGCCTACCAGGAAGAAGAACATCGAGGTGACCAGGTAGAGCGTACCGATGCGCTTGTGATCGACTGTCGAAATCCAGCTCCAGATGCCCTTCGGATAGGCAAACTGGTCGGTGGTTGTGATTCTTCCAGCCGTGGTGACCTGCGTCGCCATGTCGCTGCTCCTCCGAGCGTCTAGTTCCTATCCGGCCGGGACCGGAGCCGGGCCGTTGATCTCAGATTACTGCCCGCCGGAACCATCCAGCGTGTAAAGGTAGGCAATCAGCGCCTCGATCTGCTGCTCGCTCAGCCCCAGGTTCGGCATCGCCGTGCCGGGCTTGACCGCTGGCGGGTCAGCTAGCCACGCATGCAGGTTCTCTTCGTTGTTCTCGACAACGCCAGCGATATCGGGCTGCGTGGCGAAGGTCGTCAGCTCGGGACCGATCGTGCCCTGGGCAGCCGTGCCTTCGACGAGGTGGCACGTCGCACAGATCGTCTCCATGATCTGCTGGCCGGCAACGACCGGGTCATCAGGCGGCGGCTGGCGCTGCTGCGCGACCCAGTCATCGAAATCTTCTTGCGTGTCGGCGACGACCGTCAGGCGCATCAGCGCGTGGGCTTCGCCGCAGAACTCGGCGCACTGGCCGAGATAGGTGCCGGGCTCATCCGCCTGGAACCACATGTGGTTCTCGCGGCCGGGGATGAGGTCCATCTTGCCAGCCAGGCGCGGCACCCAGAAGGAGTGGATGACGTCGTTGGAGATGAGCTTGAGCTGAATGCGCGTGTCGGCGGGGATGTGCATCTCATCGACGACGCGCAGCGGCTGGCCGTCGGCGCCGATGATATCGGGGTACTCGAACTCGAAGTAGAACTGATTGCCGTAGACCGTGACCTGGAACGCGTCGTCATCGCGCTCGGCGAGTGTGGCGATACCCTGCACCGTCGGCACGGCGATGATAACGAGGATGATCGCCGGGATGATCGTCCAGATGATCTCCAGGCGGGTGTTGCCGTGGACCGGCGCCGGCCGGCCGTTGATCAGGTTCTTGTTCTTGCGGAAACGGAAAATGGCGAAGATCAGGGCAGCTTCGACGAGGACGAAGACGGCCACGGCCAGCCACCAAATGAGCCGGTAGATGCTGTCAATTTCTCTTGCGGCCGGGCCCGCGGGATCGAATGTCGTTTGTGGATTATCGTCGGCCGCCGCGCCGCATGCTGCGAGTAGGGCTGGGATGGTGAGCGCTGCAAGGGCGAACAGGATGAGCCTAAACGTCACCCGCCGCTGCATGCTTCTATTGTCCTTCCTCGTCATAGCTCTCCCCCGAGAGGATGGCGGCTGGCACCCCCCAGCGCCACTGAGGCGAAGTCTAGCACCAGGTTGTGAAAGATTCCACAACCTCGGGCCGCCCGGTGCCCCTCTGTCACTTCACCCTGCTTCCGCGCCGCCTGCGCGAGGCGCCGTGCCGAGCGCTATGAGTCCATTGTAGTCCCACCAGGTGCCGCACGCACAACCATGTCGGCGTGATTTCCCGTTGCGCCTACAGCGCCCGGTGTTTCGCGCTAGGATGTGGCGACGTGCTTCGCCGCAGGATAGGAGCCGGCCATGCCGACACAGGACCACGGCGTCGAGATCGGGTTGACCACTGGGAGCCGCTGGAGCTGGGACGAGGCCCGCCAGTTCTGGGCCGACGCCGAGCAGATGGGCTTCGATTCGCTCTGGATGAGCGACCACATCATGACCGAGGGCTACACGACCGCGTCCGGCAGGCCCGAGCCGACCGACCCGGACGCGCCGCCGCCCCTGGTCCCGATGCTCGAATGCTGGACCTTGCTGGCAGGGGTCGCCAGCCGCACCGAGCGCGTCATGACCGGCACGATCGTCTCGCCGGTGACGTTCCGGCACCCTTCCCTGCTGGCCAAGCAGGCACTGGCGCTGGACCAGATGACCGCCGGCCGCTTCACGCTGGGCCTGGGCGCGGGCTACACCGAGCGCGAGCATCGCGCCTTCGGCATCCCCTATCCCGAGCCGAAGGTGCGCGTCGAGATGCTGGCCGAACAGCTGGAGATCATGCGCTTGCTGGAAACCGAGGAGCACGCCAGCTTCGCGGGCAAGCACTTTCGCCTGGAGCAGGCGCCCTGCGTCCCCAAGCCGGTCAACGGGCACATCCCGATCATGATCGGCGGCACGCGCCCGATGATGATGCGCCTGTGCGCGCAGTATGCCGATCACTACAACGTCGCCGGCAGCCCCAACTTCGTGCGTGAACGCTTCCGGGATTTGGAGGCGGCCTGCGAGGAGGTCGGGCGCGACCCGGCCGAGATCAAGCGCTCGGTGGGGCTCTTCATCGCGCCGGTCGATCCGCTCTCATCGCTCGACCGCGCCCTGCACGTCATCGAGCGTTTCCATGAAGCCGGTTGCCAGGAGGTGATCTTCGGCGTCCGCCCGGACCACCGCCCGGTCATCGAGCAACTCGCCAGGCATATGCAGTAGGAGTTTGTAGGTTGTAGGTTGTAGTTCGTAGGCAGACTGGATCAGGGCGTCAGCCTGCACTGCAAACGCCGAATTACATGCAAACTCTTGGTTCAAAGGAGCAGGGATGCCGCTGTGCCGCTTTCAACTGCATCAGACGGGCAGTGAGATCGTCCGGCTTGGCTGGGTCGATCTGGAGCATCAGCGCGTCTTCGAGCTGGCCGACTCGCTGGGGGCGCTGCTGGCGCTGGATGCCGAGAGCCGCCTGCGGCGTCTGGCGGAGCTGCGGCGCTCCGCCGTAGCCACCTTCCCGCTGCGCAGCGTGGTGATGCGCGCGCCGGTCGACGACCAGGAGGTCTGGGCCGCCGGCGTCACCTATGCCCGGAGCCGGGACGCTCGCGTCGAGGAATCGGGCAACGAGGATCTCTACCAGCGCGTCTACGAGGCCGAGCGGCCGGAGCTCTTCTTCAAGGCGTCCGGCTGGCGCTGCGTCGGGGACGGCCAGTACGTCGGCATGCGGGCCGATTCGACCTGGGACGTGCCCGAGCCGGAGCTGGCGCTGGTGATCGACGCGCGCGGCGAGATCTTCGGCTACACGATCGGCAACGACATGTCCTCGCGCTCGATCGAGGGCGAGAACGCGCTCTATCTCTCGCAGGCCAAAATCTTCCACGCCGCCTGCTCGCTGGGGCCGTGGATCATGCTGCGTGAGGAGCTGCCGGACGTCTCGGAGCTGGCAATCGAGATGCGGATCATCCGCGGGGAGGCCGAGGCCTGGTCCGGCCAGACCTCGACTGCCAGGATGCGCCGCTCGCCCGATGAACTGGTCGACTGGCTCTACGCGGCGCTCGACTTCCCCACCGGCGCGGTGCTGCTGACCGGCGCCGGGCTCGTCCCGCCCGCCGCGTTCACCCTCCAGCCTCGCGACATCATCGAGGTCGAGATCGAAGGCATCGGCCGCCTGACCAATCAGGCCATGCGCCTCGAAGCCCGTCAGCCACGGTCCTGATCTGATCGCCGCTCAGGCCGCTTTCCCCGTTTGCGGACCAACGCTCCAGCGAAAGCACGCGTCTAACGGCCGGGCGTTCGCTCTGCCTGGCCATGACTCGGCAGCCCCGTGCTATGCGTATAGGCAGTGTCACTGGAAGCGTGTTATCTGTCCTAGCCCAGATCATGCCGGACTGGTCAGATTCGTTATCGGCTTCCACTCACTCAGTGCCAGTGGCGGCGGATGCTGTGCAAGCGTGGGGAAACGAGATGGAGGGATGCGGAAGATGTTCGCAGGGTTCCAGGGGCTTCGATTGAAGTCAGCGCCTCGATTATGGGCCTGCTTGCGCTTGCTGCCTTGCTCGCGCTGGCCGGCCTGATTGCTGTCGGCGGGCCGCGGGCGGCCTCGGCGCAGGAGAGCTACACCGCCGAACCGCTTCACGCTGACAATCGGGCCGGAAGGCTTCACCGGCGGCCTGCTCCGGCTGGTCGACAGCGAGGGCAACGGCCTGGCCGGGGGCACCGCCCGCTACTGGCAGGGCTGCTGGGTCGACCTGCCGGGCCAGACGGACGAGAACGGCAACCTCATCTTCGAGGTGCCGAACGACTCGTCGAACCTCAGCATTCAGATGACCTACAAGGGCACGCGCGAGCAGCAAAACCGCACGGAGCTGGCCAGCTCCAACTTCACCTTCAAGACGACGCCCGTGACTGTCGAGCTGCGTAACGCCGACGGCGAGCTCTTCGACAGCGGCTCCGTTCAGTACTACGCGGGTAGCTGGCGCACGTATGGCGACGGCGTGACATCCGGCGGCATCGTCACCCAGGAGATGCTGACCGGCGCGCCGGTCTCGTTCAAGATGAACTACAACCACACCGAGCAGCAAAAGAATACCGTCGCGCTCTCCCCATCCGGCACGACGGTGACCTTCCAGACGGGCCGGCTCAACTTGAGCTCCAGCGGCATGGTGACCTGGTACAAGGGCGGGTACTGGACCTATAGCAACGGCATGGAGCTCCTGCCCGACACCTACACGTTCAGCTTCAACGACGGCACGCCCAATACGTCGGCGACGCTGGTGGGAGGGACGACGAACCACATCCACTAGCCCGAAACACTGAACGCGTGACCTTCGGCACCTCCCTGGTGCGGGCGGCGGTCCCCGGACGCCCCGCCCCGCCGGGGAGGTGTCGTTTTACCCGCGGTTTGAGGCAAATCGTCGCCTCGCTCCCGCGTAGGGACGTTCCGAACATCCCTGCGGGGGATTGGTGGGCCGACACGAATCGCATTGGGACGGGCCGCTCGTTCAA
>DATGQR010000114.1:0-11172 GCA_035304105.1 Thermomicrobiales bacterium
CTTCGCGTCGGAGGCCGCCTCCGCCCAACCACGCGCCGACGCCCGGGGAGCGACGGCGTGACGGCTCGCATCCTCGCCTACCATCGCGTCTGCGACGACCCGTCGCCGGGGCTGGAAACCTGGGCGGTCGCCCGGGGAGCCTTCCGGCGCCAGATGGCGCTGCTCAAGCGCCTCGGCTACCGGGGCGTGACGGTGCGCGAATTGCTCGACCGGTTGGATACCGGCTGGCCGGTGGACAAGCTGGTCGCGATCACTTTCGACGACGGGTACCGGGACACTGTCGAGGTCGCCGCTCCGATCCTGGCCCGCTTCGGCTTTACCGCGACGATCTACATCGTGACCGGCAAGGTCGGCGGCCATGCCGGCTGGGACGCCGGCGGCGATCCCGCGCCGCTCGCCGGCTGGGATGATCTGGCCCGGCTCGTCGAGGCTGGCTGGGAGGTCGGGATGCACACCTACAGCCACCCGGCGCGGCTCGACCTGCTGCGCGGCCCGGACCTCGAACGCGAGGTATCCGGCGGCCTGGACGACGCCCGCGCCTGCCTCGGCACCCGGATCGATAGCTTCGCCTTTCCGCACGGCAACTATAGCCGCGCGACGCTCGCTGCCGTCCGCGCCGCCGGATTTCGCGCCGCGCTGACGGTCGCGCCCGGTGCCGTCACCGCCGCCGCGCCACGCTTCACGCTGCCGCGCTACGAGGTCAAGCGCCGCGACACCCTCCCCGAGTTCGCTCTTACGGTCACGACCGGCATCGCCCCGCGCCGCCGCGCCACCCTCGCCCGTCTATTGCCCTCCCGCCCCACCACGACGGACCTTCGTGCCGGGCTGCGACGCTCCTGACCGGAATCCCGGCCTGACGCCATCGTAGGGGTGGAGCTTGTCTCCACCCCTACGACATTGGACGGCCTCGGGTCTCTCGTATGGCCAGGAGTTTCGGAATGCTTCATCGCGTCATGCCGCCCGTGGCGTTTTCAGGAGCGCGGGGTGCTAGCGAGGGAAACCAGGCGGGCACGGAGCACCACGCCGCGAGGCGAGTCGCCGGCCGGAGTGGCTAGCGTGAGAGGAAGCCGGGGATGCGACGGCGGCGGCCGGCGGGGTCGGTTGGGTCGGCGTAGCCGTTGTGGCCGGCGAGGTGGCCTTGCTCCTCGCGCTCGATGTTGGTGATCTGGGCGTTGTTGAGCACCGTCCCGAAGATCGGGCGGCCGGCCTGCTCCAGCGTGGCGATCGCGTCGGCCAGCTCGTTGGAGCGCGTCTTGCCAGCCGAGGCGACCAGCAGCGCGCCGCCGGCCATGCCGGTCAGGATCAACGCGTCGGCGTAGCGTAGCGCCGGGGTGTCGAAGATCACCAGCTCGGCCTGTAGCTCCAGGTGGCGGATGATGTCCTCCATGCGCTGGGAGTTGAGCAGGTCGGCCGGGTTGGGCGGCAGTGGGCCGGAGGGCAGCACCTTGAGCTGCGGGATGTCGGTCTGGGCCAGATACTGCTCGACATCGGTCAGCGACTCGCCCAGCAACAGCGAGGTCAGGCCCGACCGGTTGGCGATGCCGGCCAGGTTGTGCAGCGATGGACGGCGCAGGTTGGCGTCGACCAGGATGATGCGCTGGCCGCCCTGGGCCAGGACCATCGCCAGGTAGGCGGCGGTCGTTGTCGTGCCCTCGCCCGGGCCCGCGCTGGTGATGACCAGCGAGCGGACCACCTTCCCGACCGTGGCGAACTGGAGGTTGGTGCGCAGCGCCCGGAAGGCCTCGGCCGGCGTCGAGCGCAGGTCGGTTAGCGCCTCGAAGCGCTCGGGGTGCTCGAAAGTGGGGATCAGGCCGACCGTGCCGCGGCCGGTGATGCGCCCGACGTCGGCGGGCCGCTTGACGGTGTTGTCCAGGTAGCCAAGCACGAAGACGGTGCCGCCGGCCAGGGCGAGCCCGCCCAGCACGCCGACGAAGATCATGAACGCCGCGTTGGAGCCGAGTGGCTCCTCGGCCGGTACGGCCGGGTCGACGATCTTGACGAGGATGCCCGATTCGGCGGCGACCAGCGCCATGCGTTGCTGGATCTCGACAAGCTCAGCGTGGCGGCTCTGGTCCTCGCCGAGCTGGGTGCGTAGCTCGCGGATCTGCGCCTGGACGGCCGGCGTGGAGACGTCTTCGCGGGCTTCCAGCGCGGCGATCTGTTCCTGGGTCTCGCCCATCTGCGCCACGATGTCGTCGATCGATTCCTGGAGGGCGGCACTGTTCTCGTCCGACACGTCCGGGCGGATGCTGGCGGCCTGCTCGGCGAAGACTTCGGCGATGCTGTTGACGATCAGCGCGGCGCGCTCGGGGTCCGGATCGGTCGCTTCGACCTGGATGATCTGGGTGTCGGGGATGACTGTAACGGTCAGGACTTCATCGAGCGCGGCGACGGTCAGGTCGGCGCCCTGGTCGCCCATACGCTCCAGCGCCTCGGTGAGGACGACACGGGTGGTGACGAGCTGACCGAAGGTCTGTGTCAGCCGCTCGGCGGCCAGGATGTCGTTGTAGACGCTGGCGGAGCTGTCCTGCCCGGCGCTCAGGCTGCTGCGGTCGAGCAGGAGCTTGGCGTCGGCGTGATAGACCGGCTCGGAGCGCGAAGCGCCGACCGAGCCAAGCAGGCCGCCGAGCAGCGGTCCGATTAGCAGGATCCACCACCAGCGCCGGGCGATCTGGACGAGCTGGCCGAGCGTCAATTCCGTCATAGCGCGTTCACTTCACCCTGAAACGATGGACACCGAGAGCCGAAACCGGTATGCGCCGGACCGTACCGAGTGTGACCGATGCTGGCCGTTTGGTACCACGGTAGATGGTCCTGTTTGCTAACTCGTCCGTCCCCCTGCTCTGCGGGCGAGGAGGCGTGAGACGGCACCGGCGGCGCCCCGATCATCGGGGCGCCGCCGGTGGAGCAGGCGTGGGACTGGAGCCGGCAGCGGATCACTGCCGGCCCAGGAAGATCGCCACATCGTGGGTATGCCAGTTGGCGCTAGCCACGTCGAGCCGCCCGTCGCCGTTGAAGTCGCCGGTCGCCACGCTGAAGGGCGAGGAGACGACGTCATAGTCCTCACGGACGGCGTTGAAGGTGCCGGCGCCGTCGTTGAGCAGCACGGTAATGCTGGTATCGCCGCCACAGCACGGGTAGGTGCCGTGGATGTTGGCGCTGACGATGTCGAGCCGCCCATCGCCATTGACGTCGCCCAGGGCCACGCCCTTCGGCTCGTCACCGACGGCGTAGTCCGCGCGATCGAAGGTGCCGCTGCCCCGGCCGAGCAGGACGCTGACCGTGTCGCCGGAGTCGTTGGCCGTGACCAGGTCGATGATGCCGTCGCCGTTCAGGTCGCCGGCGCGCATCGAGTGTGGCCCGCCTCCGACCGCCGTCGTGCGGCGGTTCTGGAAGGTGCCGTTACCGCGGCCGAGCAGGATGCTGACGGTGTTGCTGTTGTGGTCGGCCGTGGCGATGTCCAGGTTGCCGTCGCCGTTGAGGTCGGCCACGACCACCGAGTGCGGGGCCGATCCGACGCTCAGGTCGGTCGGCGCGCCGAAGGTGCCGTCGCCGTTGCCGAACAGCACGCTGGCGACCGAGCCGCCCCAGCAGACGACGGCCAGGTCCGGGTTACCGTCCTCGTCGAAGTCGCCGGCAGCGACCTCGTGCGGGTTGGCGCAGGCCTCGAAGTGGCCGGCCAGCGTGAAGGCTCCCGCGCCGTCGCCCAGGTAGACGCTGACGTCGTTGCCGCCAGCATCGTCCTGGTTGGCCGAGACGAAGTCCAGGTTGCCGTCGCCGTTCAGGTCGGCGACGGTGGCGAACTTGGGATGCACGCCGGTCGCGTAGCTGCCGCCGGCCACGAAGCCGCCGTCGCCGTCGCCGAACAGGACCACAACCGCGTTCGCTTCAGTGGTCGCGACGACCAGATCGAGGTTGCCGTCGCCGTCCATGTCGGCCGCGCTGACGCCGTGGGCGTTGGTTCCCGCGGCGATCTTGTACGGCGCGGCCAGCAGGCCGGTCGGCGGGGCATCGTCGGCCGTCGTGAAGCTCCAGGTCACGTCGCCGGCCAGTTGGTTGCCGGCCAGGTCGGCGATGCCGGTGCCGAGCGTCACCAGGTATTCGGTGCCCGTCGACAGCCCGTCGTCGGGGGTGATCGTCACCGTCAGCGTCGCCGCGTCGTAGGCGATGTTGGCCGCGACGGGGCCGCCGCCGGCCGCCTGCAGGCTGACCGCGCCGCTCAGCGTGGCGGGATTGATCGCCTCGGAGAAGGTTGCGCTGATGGCGGCGTCGACGGGCACGCCGGTCGCGCCATTGGCCGGGACGGTGCTGGTCACTTCCGGCGCGGTGGTGTCGCCGGCCGGTGGCTCGCCGCAGATCAGGCGCGCGTCGCCCCAGTCGGCGTGGTCCCACCAGTCGTTGTCGCCGCCGTCGGTCACGACCAGCGCCAGCTCGTCGTGGCCGTCGAGGTCGACCTGGACCGGGTGCGGGGCCTGGCCGCCGGTCAGCACCGGGCTGGTATAGAGCAGGGTGCCGTCGGCGTAGACCTGGAAGACGACCGAGCCGTTGTCGCCGACTTCGACATCGACGCCGACCATCGCCGCAAAGGTCACGCAGCTACCGTCAAGCGCCACGACGATCTCGGACCAGGGGTGGACGCCGAGGCCCTTCTCGAAGGTGACGCCGCCGATCGTCAGCGGCCCGCCGTCGCCGCCCGACTGCTCGCCATTGGACATGTCGCGCTCGACCGGGCCCCAGCCGTTGGTGGCCGAGAGCCAGGTCATGTCGCTGATGTAGATCACGCTCGCGCCCGGCTCGCCCTGGGCGGTCGAGAAGGTCCAGCTGACGTCGTCCAACAGCGGATTGCCGGCCTCGTCGGTCACGCCGCCGGAGCCGCCGATTACCGTTGCCCGATAGGTCGTGTTGGGCAGCAGGTCGGCGCTGGGCGTCAGGATGGCGCGGTTGGTCATATCGTCGTAGCTGACCGAGGCCGCGACCGGCGCGCCGCCCAGGACGGCCAGCGTGAAGTTGCCGGCCAGCGTGTCGGGATCGATCGGCTCGTCGAATGTCGCCGTGACGACCGTGTCGAGCTCCACGCCGATCTCGCCGTCCGCCGGGGCGACGGTCGCCACGGTCGGCGGCACGTCGTCGCTGGCCGGGTCGCCGCAGACGATGCGCGCGTTACCCCAGTCGGCGTGGTCCCAGTAGACGTTGTCGCCGGCGTCTTCTACGCGCAGCTGGATGTAGCTGAAGCCGGTGATGTCGACCGCGATGTCCACCGCGGCGTCCGCGCCGGTCAGCACATCGCTGCGGTAGAGCGTCTGCTCGTCGCCGCGCACCTCAAAGACGACCGAGCCGTTGTCGCCGACCTCGTCATCGACGCCGATGCTGGCCAGCAGCAGGCTGCAACCGTCGATGCTGTAGACGATTGTCGAGGGCGCGTGGACGCCGATGCCCTTCGGATAGATGACGCCGCCGATGGTCAGCGGGCCGCCGTCGCCAGCGCCGTCCTCGCCGTTGGACATGTCCATCTCCGCCGGTCCCCAGTGGTTGTAGGAGACCGTCGGGGTCAGGTCGCTCAGGTAGATCTCGCCGCCCGGCTCGCCGTCGCTGAAGACGGCCGTCAGGGTGACGTCCTCCTCGCCGATCTGGACGGTGTGGACGCGGGCGCCGCCGTCGGACCAGCTCTGGAAGGCGTAGTCACCCTGCGGCGTCGGCGCGGCCACGGTGATGACCGAGCCGATGACGATCGGGCGGGTGAGCGGGGCGACGGCCTGCTCGCCGGCCAGGTTGATCTCCAGCCCGGCTGGGATCGTCTGCAGGGTCACGTCGACCGTGCGCGGGTAGATCTCGACGGTCGTTGTGTTGCTCTGGCCGGCGTGGGTCGCTGTGAGCCGGACCTCGAAGTAGTACTGGTCACCATGGTCCGGCACGGTGATCTGCCCGCCGGTCGTGCCAGTCTGGTCGATCACCTGGTGGGTGTGGCAGTCGATGTGGTTGCAGTGATGGATCAGGACACGCCAGCGCAGCGTGCTCGCCGGCAGCGGATCGCCGTTGGCGTCGAAGGCGCCGCCAGCGTAGGTGAAGGTGTCGCCGACGATGAAGGTATCGGTCGGCAGCGGGCTGGTGATGACCGGCTGCGGCCCGGCGGTGGCGGCGGTCGTGAAGCTCCAGGCGTAGTCCTCGGCCAGCGGGTTGCCGGCCAGGTCGCGGACGCCATCCGGGCCGCCAGCGATCCGGACGGTGTAGGTGGTGCTCACCGCCAGGCTGGCGTCCGGCTTGATCGTCAGGGTCGCGGTCTCCGCGCTGAAGCTGACCTCGGCGTCGACCGGGGCGTTATCCGCATCGAGCAACTCGACACTGCCGCTCAGCGAGGCCGGGTCCAGCGGCTCGGTGAAGATCGCCATGATGCTGGCCGAGATGGACACGCCGGTGGCGCCATCGGCCGGGCTGGTGGTCACGATGGCTGGCGGCGTCTGGTCCTGGCCGCACTCGATCCAGGCGTCGGCCCAGTCGGCGTGGTCCCAGTGCGTGTTGTCGCCAGCGTCCGTCACGACCAGGCGTAGCTGGGTGACGCCGGCCAGGTTGACGGTCATCGTCTGCGGGTCATCAGTGCCAGTCACGACGCCGCTGCTCGCCAGCAGCTCGTCGCCCGAGTAGACCTCGAAGACCACCGAGCCATTGTCGCCAACCTCGTCGTCGGTGCCGACGACGCTGATGAACTGGCTGCAGGTGCCGTCCAGGTTGATCACGATCTCGGACGGCGCGTGGACGCCGACGCCCTTGGCGAAGGTCGCGCCGTTGATTGTCAGCGGCCCACCGTCGCCAGCGTCCTGCTCGCCGTTGGACATATCGCGCTCCGCCGGGCCCCAGCCGTTGGTCGAGCTGGCCCAGGGCAGGTCGCTGACGAAGCCCGACTCGCTGCCCGGCGGGTTCTCGTTGTAGACGATGCGGCGCACTTCGCCGGTGGTGATCGACAGGTAGTAGAGATCGCCTTCCGGGCCGATCTCGAAGTCGACCGGTCCGCCGGCGGCCTCATCGAAGCTGAACGGGCCGGAGGCGACCTCGTGGTCGGCCGTCATGTGGGCGTAGCGAATGAAGTTGCGGGCGTAGTCGCCGTAGAAGTAGGCGCCCCGGTATTCCTCCGGGTAGCCCACGGCGGTGTAGAAGACGCCACCGGTGACGGCCGAGCCGCCGGTGGTGTGGTCCCAGGTGATGATCGGCGCGGTCGCGTTGCCGGCCGCGTAGAGGTCCTGGCAAGGCCCATAGGAGGAATAGGCGGACTGGATCAGCGCGCCCTCATAGCAGGGCCAGCCGAGGTTGGCGCCCGCCCGCGCGACGTTGACTTCCTCCCACGACACCCAGCCGACGTCGCCGACGTAGGGCGTGCCGTCGTCGGGGTGCAGCGAGAAGCGGTAGGCGTTGCGGAAGCCCAGCGCCCAGATCTTCGACTCGACGTCGTCGGGGTTGCCGGTCCAGAACGGGTTGTCGGGCAAGCCCTTACCGTCGGTCGTGATGCGCACCAGCTTGCCGCCCAGCGACTTCATGTCCTGGGCGCGCAGCGCCTGGGGCGTCGAGGCGTTGAAGTTGGCGCCCTCACCGAGCGTGATGAAGAGCGTGCCGTCGGGGGCGAACTCCATGCCGCCGCCCGAGTGGCTGGGGCCGTCGGACGGGATGCAGTCGGCGCCGGCCGGGAAGTCGTCGCAGCTATCGCCGACCACGCTGCCGAGGATCGTCACGGCCGTGGCCGGGTCCGCCGTGTTGCCGTTGGCGGTCACGCGGATCAGCCGGGCCGTCTTCGGGCCGCTGTAGTCGCTCGGGTCATGCTCGTAGGTGAACAGGAAGTAAACGTAGCCGTTCGATTCGAAGTTCGGGTCGACGGCCACGCTGAGCAGGCCGCGGTCCCAGTAGTCGTTGACCTGCGCCCGCAGGTCAATGAAGGGCGTGGCGAGCACCGAGCCGTCGACGGCGATGCGTACGATGCCGGACTTCTCGGCGGCCAGGATGCGGCCGTCCGGCAGGAAGTCGAAGTCGGTCGGGAAGTTCAGCCCGCTGACGACCGGCACTGCCTGGAAGTTTGAGGGCAGCGCCAGCAGGCTGCGGCCGGCGAAATCCGCCGTCGGCTCGAGGTCCGCGGCGCCCGGTTCCAGAATGTCCCCGGCGCCCTCGTCCCAGACGCAGCCGGCGCCGGACTGCCGGGCGGCCTCTTCGAGCGCCAGCAGCTCGGCGGCGTCGCGCCCCTCGCCGCTGGCCCGGGCCATGCCGGACGCGACCAGCGCGTGGGCGATCGACTGGCCGTCGGGCGTGTAGACGTAATACATGCGCCGCATGCGGTCGTCGAAGACGATCTCGTCATCCTCTTCGAGATGGATGCCGGTGAAGAGCATGTACTGCAGCGCATCGGCGGCGGCCGCGCCGCAGACGGTGTTGGCTTCGAAGACGTCGACGCCGATCAGGCCGATGCCGACGCGCGAGCCGTTGATCCAGGTTTCCATCGTGTCGCCGTCGATGGCGCGCACGAAGCCCTCGATATCGATCGGGCCACTCCCAGCCGGCGGCGCGCCGCCTGGATCGAGGATGCCCTCGTCGTGGCCCCCCTGACCGCCGTGGTCGTGGCCCGGGTGGGCGAGTGCCACGGTCGGGCTGAGGGTCGCCATGAGCGAGGCGACCAGAGCAATGACTGCCAGGATGCGAAGGCGTTTGAGCTGTGACATAGGCCTTGCTTTCCGTCACCCCAGACACGGGGATTGCCGCGCCAGAGGCGGCCGAACCAGTTCATTCGCTCGTGAAGCACAGAGGTCGCACCGATGGGCTAGCCCGGCCGGTACGATTCTCCTAGTACTCCTGGTAGCCTAGAAATCGCCACGTTGGCGCGTCAATGATTTCCTGCCTTATTGGTACTTTGATCTATAGAACTACGAGCGAATCCCCACATGCGTAGGTTCGTAGTGCCTGATTCGTGAGAAGCGTATGACCGGTAAGTTGTGAGTTTGGCCTGCCGCGCGTTCGATGGCGCAGATGCTGGCCGGGAATCCTGGCTGCCAGGCGTCGTCGTGGCCGAGCTTGTCTCCATCCGGCAAGAGGCACGTCGGCCAACACCGCGTAGAGACAACGCCCATGCCGTGGGCACCCGACGCTTGCGATTTCGAATGAGGCTGGTTCCTACGCCAGGGTGGCGGTCTACAGGATCGGCCTAGGCCGTGGAAAGCATTAGCTCGGCGGAGCCGTGGACCTCGTATGCGCCGGTTGCGGCGGGGACAATGGCCGTGGCGTGGAGGGGCAAACTGAGGTCTCCGGACGGCGAGGAGATGCGTGCCTCGCCGGCGATGCAGGTGAGCGCGTGGAAGCTCTCGCCGGCTGTGTCGAGGCGCGCGGGCGAGCCCTCCGGCACGAGCAGGCGAGCGAGGGTGAAGTAGTCGCTCTCGATCAACGTCAGCGGCTCCCTGGGCCGGGGCTCGGCCGGCGCGATGCGCTCGCCGGCACCCGGCTCGACACAGCGGATGGCCTGCTCGATATGCAGCTCGCGGCCGGCGCTTGCCGGGCGGTCCCAGTCGTAGACACGGTAGGTGATGTCGCTGGATTGCTGCACCTCGAAGAGGAAGATACCCGGCCCCAGGGCATGGACCGTTCCGGCCGGGATGAACCAGGTGTCGCCCGCACGCGCCGGCTGGCGGGCAATCGCATCCAGCACCCGGCCGGCGCGGATCGCCGCGGCGAACTCCGCCCGGTCGACGCCCTCGCGCAGACCCAGAATGATCTCAGCATCCGGCGCGGTTTCGATCAGGTACCAGGCTTCGGTCTTGCCGAGCTGGCCGGCTCCCTCCAGTTCCTCCGCCTGCGCGTCATTCGGGTGCAACTGGACGGAGAGCCACTCGCGGGTGTCGATCAGCTTGGTGAGGATCGGGAAGCGCTCGCCGTGTCGGGCGACGCTGCGAGTGCCCAGCAGGTCCGCGCCGTAGCGCCGGCAGGCCTCGTCGAGTCTCAGGCCCTCATCCGGGCCGCTCGCGATCAGGTTACCCTCCCAGGCACCCCATGCTTCGCCGATTGGCTCCGGCCCTCGTGCCAGGCGGCCGCCGCCCCAGACGCGCGGCTGGTAGTGCGTGATGAGGAGGAATGGCGCAAGATCGCTCATATTAGAGCAAGTCCGCGCGACCGCCAGCGTGCAAGCGCTCGACGATCGCCTTGACGTCCTGGGCGCGGCTGCGGTCGCAAACGAGCAGCGCGTCGCCGGTGTCGACGACGATCAGGTTCTCGACTCCCACCAGCGCGACCAGCCGCCCGCACCCCTCGACGACGTTCTCGCCGCTGTCAATCTCGATCACCTCGGCATTGGCGACGACGCTGGCGCCGTCGCCGTCCGAGCGCAGGCTACCGACGCTGTGCCAGTCGCCCAGGTCGGTCCAGCCCATATCGCTGGGCACGACCGCGACACGCTCGGAGAGTTCGAGGATGCCGTTGTCGATCGTCACGTTCTCCAGCCCGTCCCACAGTTCGGCCAGCACCTGCTCCCGCTCCGGCGTGTCCCAGGCGGCGGCGATCCGGGTCAGCGCGGCGTGGTGCTCGGGCAGCAGGCGGCGCATCTCGTCGAGCAGCACGTCGGCGCGCCAGACGAACATGCTGGCATTCCAGAGGTAGTCGCCGGACTCGACGTAATCGCGCGCCGTTTCCAGATTCGGCTTCTCGACGAACTGCCGGACCCGGTAGGCGTCACGTCCGGCGAACTTGCCCAGCCGCTCGCCAACGTGGATGTAGCCGTAGCCGGTTTCGGGGTACTCTGGCTTGATCCCGATCGTCACCAGGTAGCCCTGCTTCGCGACCTCGATGGCCGCGCGCACGTCCTGCTCGAAGCGCTCGGGGTGGCGCACGTAGTGATCGGCGGCGAAGGAGCCGACGATTGTGTCCGCGCCAGCGCGGGCGGCCAGCGCCACGCCCAGGCCGATGGCTGGGCCGGTGCCGCGCGGGGCCGGCTCGACGATGTAGGCGCTCGCGGGCAGCTCCGGCAACTGCTCGGCGATGGCGCTCGCGTGCGCCGGACCGGTGATGATCTGGATGCGATCCGGGGCGGCCAGCGGGGCGAGCCGGTGGACGGTCTCCTGAATCATCGTCTTCGGGCCAGGCAGCGGCTGGAGGAACTTGGGCCGGCCTCGGCGGCTGACCGGCCAGAGGCGCGTGCCGCTGCCGCCGGCGGGGATG
>DATGQR010000115.1:0-6805 GCA_035304105.1 Thermomicrobiales bacterium
GCCTAGCCTGGTCCGGCTAACGCTGCCAAGTCGGCAATTGAACTAACTGGCAGTACGCACCTTCCCCGCTCTGCTCCACACTCAATATCGCGCCCGTCGTGCCGTGAGACCGGCGCAGATATCTGGCTACTGTGTTCAGACGAGGCCGCTTGGCCTTCGAGTTTAGTGGGGAGCTTTATCGCATGCGTCGTAACCACTGGTTACTGGGTCTCATGGCCCTCGGGATAGTGCTTGGGGGCATTGTCCCAGCACTATTAACCTTGGCCCCGGCTGAGGTGGGTGCAAGTTCTACCTACAGTATCAAGTACTCGCTCCATTCAAACCGCCGTGACGCCGTCGAACTCGACGGGGCAACCGTCAGCGGCCGGATCTACCCATTCACGGCGCCCGATACGGACGTCAAGCGCGTCGTCTTCTATCTCGACGACAAGCAGCATCAGGTCGAAGAGAACGCGCCGTTCGACTTTAACGGCGGGAACTCCTCGAAGGGCACCCGCTGGGACACCAAGACCGTCGCCGAGGGCAAGCACACGATCAAGGCCGAAATGACCATGAAGGACGGCTCGACCAAGGTCGTCACCGCCACGTTCACGGTCGACAATATTCCGGATCCCAAGGACCCGGAGCCGACTCCGACGGCGACGGCGACACCCCCGCCGCCACCCACGGCGACGCCGACCCAGGAACCGCCAAAGGAGCAGGAGCCCGCGGAGGGCACCGGGAAGTACAGCCTGGTGTACTCGACCTCATCGGATCGCAAGTCGCCAGCCGGCCTGAACGGCGCGACCGTCCGCGGCAATGTCTACGTGTTCACCACCCCGGACGACGGCGTGGAAGACGTTGACTTCTACCTGGACGGCAAGCACTACCAGTTCGAAGACAACGGGCCGTTCGACTTCGCTGGCGGGAACTCGAAGCGCGCGGACGCCTGGAAGACCGAGCAGGTCTCCGACGGCCAGCACACCATCAAGGCCGAGATGCTCCTGAAGGACGGCTCGCACCAGTCCGTCAGCGCGACCTTCACCGTTGCCAATAATGACGATGGTAGCGGCGATGGCAGCGATGATGGCAGTGACGACGCCAGCGACGAGGACGGCAAGTCCGACGAGCCGACCCCTGGGCCTGAGCCTGACCCGGCGCTGCCGGAAAACCCGAACGTCGACGGCATGCGTCTCGTTTCGACGTTCCGCTCGATCAGTGTCTATGTGGAGTACGGCGGCAGCGCTGACGCGCTGATGGTCGAGTGGCGCGAGGCCGGCGGCAGCTGGAAGCGCGGCCACGACCTGTACGTCGACCACGCCGACAACGAAGCGCGTGGGTCGCTGGTTGGCCTGAACCCGTCCACGCTCTACGAAGTGCGCGTCGGCAACAAGGTGGCGTCCGTCGCCACCCGCAGCGAGGCCACACCGGTCGGCAACGGCAAGACCTACTACGTGGCGGTCAACGGCAACGACTCCAACGCCGGCACCAGCTCGGCGCCGTTCCGCACCATCCAGAAGGCGCTCAACGTCGTCAACGCTGGCGATACGATCGAGATCAAGGCCGGGACCTATAAGGAGCGGCTGATCCTGACCCGCTCTGGCGCCCCCGGCAACCCGATCACGATCACCAACTACGGCAACGACAAGGTGGTCATCGATGGCTCCGGGCACAGCGAGCGCGTGTTCACGCTCGACCGAGCCGACCACGTGGTCATCTCAGGGCTGGAGATCCGCAACGGCGCCGCCTCGCTGCTGTACATCAATGACTCGGACAACGTCTACATCGAGAATAACCGGCTGATCGAGCCGGCCCGCAACGTCACCGGCGACTTCAAGGGTCTCGAGGGCGCGGTGCACCTGCGCAATGGCTCGGCGAACGCCGTCGTGCGCAACAACGAGATTCACCGCAACACCCAGATGACGAAGAAGATGTCGATCGCCGGCATCGTGACCTGGCGCGCCGGCGCCGGGGCCGCCATCTACGGCAACACGATCACCGGCGGTTTCGAGGATGGCGTGCGCTACGGGCCGGAAGACACGCTGTCGGAGAGCCAGAGCCGCGACGTCGACATCTACGAGAACCTCATCGACGGCGCCTGCTTCGACGACGGCATCCAGCCGGAGGGCGCGGCCATGAACGTCCGCGTCTGGGGCAACACGATCCGCAACTGCTACGTCAGCATGGCATTCGCCCCGTCAATCGAGGGTCCGCTGTACGTGTTCCGCAACCTGGTCTATGACAACATGCACCCGAACCGGGGCGGCTCTGGGGTCTTCAAGCTCGGCGACGAGGATGATGGCCGCAGAGGTCCGAAGTACATCTATCACAACACGATGGTCGTCAACGCGCCGGCCGGTGAGGTGACGGTCTTCAAGCAGACCAACAACGGCCTCGGCAACGTCATCAGCCGCAACAACATCGCGATCGCGTCGAAGTACGTGGCCGAGCTGGGCTGTGACATGACCTGCGACATGGACTGGGATGCCGTGCACTCGACCGACAGCGGCCGCTTCATCGAGTATCGCTCGAAGAAGTTCTGGGACCTGGAGGACTGGTGCGAGGCCTACCAGAACGGCTGCAACGGCGTCGAGCTCAATGGCACCGGTGACCTCCGCAACCCGTCGGCCGGCGACTACCGGCTGGCGTCGAACAGCCAGCTGATCGACCGCGGCACGACGATCTACGGGTTCAACACTCCCGGCACGCCCTGGGCGCACCGCGGTTCGGCCCCGGACATCGGCGCCTTCGAGCAGTAGCGCTCACACGAAGGCACTGACCTCCGTCCGAGACGGATGGCATTGCCCGATCAGAGACGAGGCCCGGCAGTTGCCGGGCCTCGTCCTTCTTTTCTAGAGCCCATGAGCCTCCCTACGTGCCCCTCCTCGCCCCTACGATAGCGGACAACCTAACGAACTGCCCCGGCCTGGCCGCCTTCAACATGATCTCAACCGTGGATCAACAGCAAAATCTCGGGCACTGACCACAGTATGAATGTTGGATCGGTTTCTGCTGGTTTGTGCAGCCTGGGCAGGCGCTCTCGACGCGGCGCCGCGAACTGCCGGGTTTGCTGAATGCGTCGGCCACGACGAATAGAGGGGGAACGCCTTGATGCCTCCGCGCTATCCCAACCTGCGGAGGAACTCATACGCCGCAGCGATGGTTGCGCCTCCGAACGTCGGAGAGATCCCTTCTGAAGCGAACATCACCAGCGACGACGCGCGCTCCATCGGAAAGCGCGCCATGGGTGGGGCTGTCTGGGTCCTGCTCGCCTTCTTCGCGGGCCGGGCGCTGGGGATCGCCACCAACCTCGTGCTCGCGCGGCTACTCAGCCCGGACGACTTCGGGCTGGTGGGTTTCTCCATGATCATGATCGGCGCCTTCACCACTCTGCAGGATCTGGGCGTACCGGCGTCAATCGTCTACAGCAAGCGAACCATCACCACCATCGGCGGGACGGCGCTCACGATCAACGTCGTCGCAGCCGGCGTGCTCTTCGCCGCCGCCGTGATGATCTCGCCATTCCTCGCCAGCATCGGCGGGAGCGACGACATCGCGCCCGTCGCGATCGTCCTGGCGTTCGGCCTGATCGTGTCGGCGCTGGGCTCGGTGCAGCGCGCCCTGCTGGTCAAGGAACTAGCGTTCCGGCGAAAGTTCATTCCGGATTTCGTCCCGCTCATCGCGTCGGGTATCACCTCGATCACCCTGGCGTTCCTGGGTTTCGGGGCCTGGAGCCTGGTCATCGGCTACCTTGTCAAAATGGGGATGTCGACGCTGCTGCTCTGGTCACTCTCGTCCATCCGCCCGTGGCCGCGCTTCGACTGGCCGGTTGCCCGAGAACTGCTGAGCTATGGCAAGCATGTGTCGATGACCTCGGTCGTCGGCTTCGTCGCGCTCAACGTCGATTACTTCATCGTCGGGCACACCTTCGGCACCTACGATCTGGGGCTGTACACGCTCGCCTTCACGATCTCGAATCTCTCGGCCATCGCCATCGGCCAGACGACCCAGACAGTGATGTTCCCGGCCTACGCGCGCATTCGCGACAATACCGACGCGCTCTTGAACACGTTCGGCAACACCTTCACGCTCGTGTCGGTGCTCTCGATCGCATCGGCGATCGCCCTGTTCGTGGCCGGCCCGACGTTCGTCCCGCTCGTCTTCGGCGACAAGTGGCAGGGCATCGGCCCGCCACTCCGGGTGCTGGCCATCTACAGCTGCCTGCGGACGATCGCCATGGGCTTCTCGCCGCTCTACCGCGCGGTTGGCCGGCCGAACCTGGAATTCCGGCTCAACCTGGTCCGCCTGGTGCTGATGATTCCGCTGATGCTCTACCTGACGCGCTACGGGCTGGTGGGCGTGCCGTTCGGTTTCGTGATCATGGCGGCGGTCTTCGTGCCGATGAACGGACTCATGATGTGCAAGACGCTGAAGCTCCCGATGCGCTGGATCTGGCAGCTCTCTCAGACGCACGTTGCCGGCGCGGCCGTCGCGGCGCTCGTCATCCTGACCTGGAGTGTGGCGCTCGATAATGGCCCCGTTGGCGCGCTGGTCGAGGCCGCGGTGGCCACTAGCGCCTACCTCCTCACGGTCGTCCTGCTGGAGCGCCGGATCTTGCGCGCCGGGCAAGCCGCGGTGCGCTCGGTGCTCACCAGCCGTGGCCGGTTGATGAAACGCGCCACATGAGCGGGCGCGCCCACTGCGGGCGGCCCGGCCTGGGTGAGGAGTTGGCGATGCAGGTATCAGTCATCGTTCCCGTCTACAACGGCGAGCACACGCTGCGGGGCTGTCTCGACGCGCTCGTCGCGCAGGATGCGTCAGGCATCGACGTCGAGGTGCTGGTGGTCGATAACGGCTCGACCGACGGCACCTGGGAACTGATCAACAGCTACGGCGCTCCCATCCGCGGCCTGCAAGAGACGCGCCTGCGCGGCTCCTACGCCGCGCGCAATACCGGCATCGCCGCGAGCCGCGGGCAGATCGTGGCCTTCACCGACGCCGACTGCGTGCCCAACTCGCACTGGCTGGAGCGACTCGTCGCTGGGTTCGACGACCCGCGTGTGGGCTGCGTCGGCGGGCAGGTCATCGGTCTCCCGCCGCGAACGGCGGCCGAGGTATTCGCGCAGCGCAAGGGCGTGCTCAATCAGGAGATGGCCTTCAAAGGTTCCTACCGCCCGCACTTCGCGACGGCCAACGTCGCCTACCGCCGCGAGGTACTGGAGCAGCTCGGGGGGTTCGAAGCGAGCCTCGAATCCGGCGGGGACGCCGACCTGTGCTGGCGCATGCAAGAAGAGACGGACTGGCAGATCAGATTTGAGCCGGGCGCGCTGGTCGAGCACCATCACCGGGTGAACTGGCGCGATCTCTGGAAGCAATACCATCGCTACGGCCGTGGTCGCGCCGCCCTGCGCGTGCTCCACCCCAGGCACCCCGTCACCCGCTACGAGACGCTCTCCGAGACGCTGCGGCGGCTCGGCCGTTTGACCCGCCGGGCCATCGCGTATAGCTTCGCCTGGCCGCTGTCACCGATCCGCGGCCGCCCCAGCCGTGAGGAGATGGACTACGCCTTCTACGCGCTCATCAGCCAGGGAGCGTTCGCGCTCGGGGCCCGGCGCGGGCCAAGCCGCCCGGTCTATCGAAGCGCAAAGCCGCTCGTTGACGACAAGCAGCCGGTCGTGCCCGGCGAAGCCCTCAGCGAAGGGCAGCCGTCGCGATGAACGCCGCGACGCCGACGCGCCCGGCTGCGCGCGACACACATGCCCGGGTCGCGGATGAGAGCCAGGCATCGCCGCGGGCCGCGGCGGGCGCTGCCACCGGGCACTGGACGCTGATCACGCCCTTCTTCTGGCCCCAGGTCGGAGGCGTGCAGCAGTATCTCGCCATGATCTGCCGCGCCCTGGGGCCGGCGAACATCACGGTCATCGGCCCGAAGCTGCGCGCGCCCGCAGAGGAGGGCGACCACATGGCCGCCTACACGATTCGCAGGCCGATCTCCGACCGGCTCCGGCTGGTGCACACGACCGGCGTGGCATTTCGGGAAACCCGGCGCAGCAAGGGTGGCGTCATCATCGGCGTGGCCCGGCCAAGCTCGCTGGGAGTCGTGGCGCTCAAGCGCCTCCTCGGCGTCCCGTACGTGGTCTGCTGCCACGGCAAGGAACTTGTGGCGGACTCGCAAACGCGGAGGTGGTCGAACCGGCTGCTGCTCCGCCACGCCGATTGCGTGATCGCCAACAGCGCGTTTACATCCGAGCTGGCGATCCGGAATGGCGCCCACCCCGCCGCAGTGCGCCTGCTCCGCCCCGCTATCCAAGCGCCGCCCGAAGACCCCGACCTGGACGCCCTTCGCCACGACTTGAGCCAGCGATACGGCCTGCAGGACAAGCGCGTCATTCTCACCGTCGGGCGGCTCGTCGCGCGCAAGGGACACGCGCGGGTGCTGGACAGCCTGCGAGAGTTGATGCGCGAGCACGACGACGTTCGTTACGTCATCGTCGGCGACGGCCCGGAGCGCGGCAGGCTGGAGCAGGTCACGCGTGAATATGGGCTCGTTGACGTCGTGCGGTTCGCCGGCAGGGTCAGCGACCGGGAGTTGCGCGCCTGGTACGGCCTCGCGGACATCTTCGTCATGGTGGCGCGGACAGATGAGCGAGACATCGAAGGCTTCGGCATCGTCTATCTCGAAGCCGCGATGGCCGGGAAGCCGGTGATCGCAGGACGGGGCGGCGGCGTCGGCGATGCCATGATCGAAGGTGTCACCAGGCTGCTGGTCGATCCCGCGAACACCCACGAGCTGACGGCGGCACTCCGCCGACTGCTCGATCACCCC
>DATGQR010000116.1:0-7669 GCA_035304105.1 Thermomicrobiales bacterium
CTATCTCCACCCGGCGTTGATCTACGTGCTGGTTACCGGCTAGAGACAAGCTCCACCCCAACGATAAGCGCCAGGCGCCGCGCACCTGTGCAATTGGCCATTCAACAGCGTGATGTGATTCGACGTGGCGGCAAAGCGAAAACGAGCGAGGCGGAAATCGCCTCACTCGCCTTCGAAAATACCCACCCAGGAAGAAATAGTCGTTACTCGATGACCTCTATGTTAGTCACGGGAGCACTGCGGAGCGGTCCGGTCGCAACTTCAACGTCCGCCATCACCCGGCGCACTCCGTAGCGGTCGGCGCGCACGTAGGGTTCACCGCGCACTTCACCGGGAATCGAAACCACTCCGCTATCGACCAACCGCACCAGCCGGCCGTCGCACAGTTCATCGTCGACGACCGTCCCGTTGTCGACCTCTTCGGTCAGGTAGATCTCCGGGCGGGCGAGCGTCTCCCCGACCGACACGCGCGCGCTAACCGACGTCGCCATGCCTTCATGCTCCTGGAGCACGCTGAAGACTCGCTCATGCATCGGGCGCCGGCCAAAGCCTTCGGTGAGGATGATCACAAGCGACGACTCGATCGCCGGGTGGTAGAGATCGCCATGGATCGCCGTGACCGGGTTCCAGAAGCCCGACCGGTCCATCTGGCCGTCAGTCAGGAAGCGGCGCAGGTCGCCCTCGGGGATTGAGCCCATGATCACGGCCACCGCGCCAACCTCGCGCAGCCGGTTGAGCGCCGGCACCCCAGCCGTCATCCCGGCCAGCACCACGCTGCCCTTCCAGCTATCCGAGACGTTGTCTGAGGTCAACTCGCGGTCGGGGCGGTCCGTCCCGACGACCAGCGGACCGATCGCCTCGCTGCCAAAGCCGGCGATCCCGTAGAGCCGTGTGCCCGAGGTACGCACGACCGCGCCGCGCCCGGGGATCACCTGCTCGACCTTGCCGCTGACCAACGAGTACAGCTCGCGCCGCCCCATTGCCGTGGTGAGCACGACGGTGCCGTTCGTGTCGTCGATTGCGACCAGCTTGCCGTCGGTCGGCGACTTGACGGCCGCCGTGCGCAGCCCGCGGCGCACGCGGGCGATCACGTCACCCTTCTTGATCGTCGAGCCAACCGATTTGGTGATGTACTTGCTCAGGCTCTTGTTGTCGACGCCCAGTTCGCTGGCCACATAGAGCGTGATCGTCTGCTCGACCGCTTCGGATTGCGCCACCACTTGCTCGGGGGTCAGCTCGTCACCCACCGCCACCAGCACCTCGCCGGATTGGGGCAACAGGCGCTCGATCACAAAGGACCCGTTCTCAAGAATGACTGGCTCAAGCGTCGGGAAGCTCCACACGGTTTGTCATCCCTTCAGGATCCCACGGACCCGCAGGCTACAGCTCGATGCCCAGCTCGGCATACCAGCGCTGGACCATCTCGCGGCTGATGGCGCTCGATTCGCCCTCTACCTCGAGGGGGCGGCCGCGCGCGTCGATGATGATGCCGACCTCGCCGCCGCGCAACGGCACGCTCTGTCCAAATTCCATGCGCTCGCCGGGGTTGCTACCGCCGACCGCGAAGCCCGGTTCACAAGTCAGCCAGAGCGAGCCGCTGTCGCCGTCGGCAAAGTCGAGGCGGCGCAGCGTACCGAACGGCACTTCAAATTCAACCGACTCGCCATCGTCGTAGGTCAGACGGCCCGAGACTGCGAGTTGCCCCTCAACGCCCTCGCCCTCGACAACGATCACCGTCGCCACCGGCGCCAGAACGTCGTGCTCGATGACATCCGCAGCCACGGCCGGTGCACTCTCGCCGACCGCACCAGCGGCCACCAGCAGGCCATCGGGATCGAGATGCACCTCGACAACACCGCCTAGCGGCGTCGGCTGGACGCCGTTGAGCAGCGCGAGGACGCCCAGCGCCGGGTGTGCGTCGCAGCAGAAGGCCGGGCCGCCGATCAGCACCTCGATCTGCTCGCTGGCAATATTGGCCATATCCTCCCAGGCGTGAGAGACGATCGCCGACGCCAGGGCGCTCTCAATCAGTTCGTCGCGCGGCGTGGCGGCGACGACGCGGGGCCGGGAAGCCCGGTTCAATACCCAGTTCGCCAGCTCCTCGCCCGACAGCTCGAACGGCAACAGCGCGCGGGCAAACTCGAATCGCGGGCCGAAGATGCCACGAATATGCGTGTGCAGGTCCAGATCGGGCCGGCAAAGCGAGCCACCCGTATGCACGTTCGACCAGTTGATCGTTGTGCCGGACGAAATGTCGACCGAAGCCGCGCTCTTCTCCAGCCGGCGGGCGATGAAGCGCGTCGACAGGTCGCCTGCTCGCAGCCGACTGACGTAGGCCCAGTTGCCGCTCAGGCCGGGGTTTGGCACGTTGCGCGCGCGCTCCTGATACATCCCCGAGAGCTCGGTCTCCAGCGCGATGGCGACCTCGTGGGTCTCGTACTGGCCCGGGTCGAGGCCGGTCAGGTTCGGCGCGTCGCCGAGCGTCTGGATGACGTGCTGCTGGAAATCATCCGAGGCGAGGACGATCATCTGCTCGATCGTGCCGTCGGCCAGCATGTTGCCAAGCGTGCCGACTGCCGAGGCCCACTCGGCCTGGGCGCGATCGCCTTCGAGCAGCACCACGACGTGAGGACGAAAGCCGCGCGCGCGGTTCTCCAACAGCGTCGCCGACATGACGCCGTCCTCAGTGCGGATCTCTGCATCGAGGACGTAGACGATCGAATGAGTCGAGCGCGCGACGGCCGCCAGCGCGGTCGTGATGGGATGCGCGCCGGTCGGGACAATCGCCACGCGAATCGGTTTAACCGGCTGGCCGGTCAGCGTGACAGCGCGCGGCACAGTGTCGTGCTCGTCCTCAGGCTGCAGTGGGAAACCAGTCTGCGCCTCGATCAACGCCATGACCTCGCGCACGGCGACCGAGAGATCACCAATCGGAGGACCGGCGGTCGAGACGACTTGTGCGCCAGCGACGAACCGCGCTTGGCCCTCGACCGAGTCAAAGAACGCGCCGCGCACAAGATGCTCGTCCGCGTCGATGACCAGCGACGTCCCGACGTCGACCTGAGCGCGCTCGAAGGTTGCGTCCCCGCTTTCCGGGCCGGCTGCAAGATCCATGTTTCGATACGTAACCACTCGACCCCCGATCACATCGTGGAGACTTGGCGCACGGTTGGGCTCGAATTCGCGTAGTGCCTAGGAAGCGAACATTTGCAGCGCGACGATGGCTAGCACCAGCAACAGCACGACCCCGACTGCGATCGGGAGGATCGGCAGACGGCCCTTCGCCGCAGGGGCCGCATCCGCCTGCCCGTCCGGCGTGACCGACGCGACCACTTCCTCGGCCGTCATCGGCGGCGGCACCGCGGATCCGTAGCCGGCCAGGTTCTCAGTGGTTGCATCGTTGCCTGGCGCCGGTTGTCGCGGGGCGGAGGTACGCGGAGCCGGCGGCCCATCGTTCGTCGGCAGCGGGCCGTGCGTCGGCTGACTGGCAACGAGCGCGAAAATCGAGGACGACTCATCGACGCCGCGCGCGTCGCCGGACGTCGTCCAGGCGCGCGTGACGTTCGGCACCGTCACCTGCTGCGATGAATCCGGATTGCCGAACAGCAACGATTCGGCGGCGCTGTCGTCGCTCTCCTCGGGAGCGATCGAGCGCAGCCACTCCGGCAGGTCATCCTCGCTGATGAAGCTCGTGTTGAAGCTGGACCCGGTCGCGGCGGGGCGCGCCTGTTCGGGCTCGGCGCGGGGCGCAGGCTTGTCGTTGGCGCTCATGTCGGCCTCCGTCAGCAACTCGAGGTCAGCCTCGTCGGGACGATCGGTCTCGTCAATGCTCGGCTCGCCGACCGAGGCCGCGAAGGCTTGCAGCCAGGCGGGCAACTCGACGAGGCGCACGGCCGGCCGGTCGTGCTCGATGAAGCTGGGCCCGGGAGAGTATTGTTGCGGACCGTCCGGCATCCTCGACGCTGGCGTCGCTGGCCTGCGCTCGGTCGTTTCGGACTCTGCGAGCTGCCGCTCGAACGGAGACGAAGTCACCTGCATGTCCTCCTGGTAGCGCTGCCCTCGACCGGCGGGTCCGCGGGCGCTCCGCATAACAATGGCTGTATGTTCACACCCATTGGCCCGACTATATCATGGCGAAATTCGCTAACCTCTAGCCCAGAAGTAACGATGCAGACGCGGAAATCAGGGGGAATTGACTCGCCGTCAGGCGAGCAGCTGGTCGGTGTCGAGCCAGATCGTCACCGGCCCCTCATTGACCAGCTCGACGTCCATCATCGCGCCGAAGCGCCCCTGTTCGACCGGCACGCCGGCCGCCTCAAGCTGGGCGATGAAATGGTCCAGGAGCGGCACGGCCTTCTCCGGTTGCGCCGCCCCGACGAACGATGGCCGGCGCCCCTTGCGAGCATCGGCATACAACGTGAATTGCGAGACCACCAGCGCCGCGCCGCCGGCGTCCAGCACCGACAGGTTCATGCGTCCTTCGGCGTCCGGGAAGATTCGCAACGTGGCGATCTTGGAAGCCAGATACTCGGCCTCTTTCTCGCCGTCGTCGACACCCACGCCGACCAGCAACAGCAATCCGCGGCCGATCTTGCCCACCACTTCGCCGTCGACCGTCACCGACGCGCGCGAGACGCGCTGCAACAGAACTCTCACCCACGCTCCTCCACCAGCGCCACCGCCAGCGCGGCAATGCCCTCACTGCGCCCGAGCGCGCCCAGCCGCTCGTTCGTCGTCGCCTTGACGCTGACCTGCCCGACGTCGATCCCCAGGGCCGTCGCCAGCGCGGCGCGCATCTCGTCGCGGCGCGCCCCGATCATCGGAAGCTCGGCGATCACCGTCACGTCGACGTTACCGATCGCGTAGCGCTCGGCGAGCATCTCCAGGACCTGTTCCAGCAGCGTCAGACTATCGGCATCGCGCCAGCGCGGATCGCCGGGTGGAAAATGGTCGCCGATGTCGCCCAGCGCGGCGGCTCCCAGTAGCGCGTCGCAGACGGCGTGGGTGACCACATCGGCGTCCGAATGCCCCGCCAGTCCCGGCTCGCCGGGAAACTCGACGCCGCCCAGCATCAGGCGCCGCTCGGGAGCGGTGCTAAAGGCATGCACGTCATAACCCAGACCAATACGCATCAGTGGGCCTCCAGTTCTATCGCCAGCAGAGCGGCGGCCAGCCGGATGTCGTCCGGCACGGTGATCTTGATGTTTGCGCGGCTACCGGGAACCAGCGCGACCGGGTATCCGGCGCGGTGCAGCGCCGTGCTCTCGTCCGTCTCGTTCGGGTGGGCGCGCATCGCCGCGTCGAGCAGATCCCGGCGCGCTGCCTGGGGCGTCTGCGCCTCCCGCACGGCCTCGCGGTCGAGCGTCCCGCCAACCAGTCCATCCTCGCCTACAAGCAGTAACGTGCTGGCCACCGGCATAACCGGGACGGCGGCGCCAGTCTCCTCGGCCGCGTCCAGCACGGCCGTGACAACCTCCGCCGGGACCAGCGCCCGGGCGGCGTCATGCACGGCGACGTGAGTGACGGATGCAGGCAGGGCGTCCAGCCCGGCGCGCACCGACTGGCTGCGGGTATTGCCCCCGATGCAGGCGGCAACCTCCAGGTCGGGGCGCCGCGCCTCGGCAATAAGCTGCCGGCAGGCGTCGAGGTTGAGCGCCGAGCCGACGACCACCAGCGCCCGCACTCGCGTATCGGAGAGTATCGCCTCAATGCTGCGGGCCAGCACGGGTCGGCCCCGGAGGTCAGCCAGCGTCTTGTCGATCCCGCCAAAGCGCTCGCTGCGCCCGGCCGCGACGATGACTGCGCCCCAGTGCGGCTCCATGATCAGGCCACGACCTCTTTGTCCTTGATTTGGGCAAAGGCCATCCGGCCCGTGCCCGTCTGCAGCGTGCGGGTCACCACAACTCGCACGTCGTTGCCGACCAACCCTACCCCGTTCTCGACGACGACCAGCGTACCGTCATCGAGGAAGCCGATGCCCTGGCCGGATTCCCGACCCGGCTGGACGATCTCGATCTGCAGCTCCTCACCGGCGACGACCGGTGGGCGCAGCGCCTGGGCGAGAGCATTGACGTTGACCACCTGGATGCCCTGTACCCTGGCGACCCGCTCGAGGTTCTGGTCGCCGGTGAAGATGCGATAGTGCGAGAGCGCGGCCAGGCGGATCAGCTTGTTGTCGACCGTCGACTCCTCATCGACATCGACTTCGATGAATTCCAGCTCGGCGAACTCCTCGCGCCGCAGGCGCTCCAGCGTGTCGAGGCCGCGCCGGCCACGCACCTTGCGCGAGGGGTCGGGAGAATCGGCGATGCCCTGCAGCTCGCGCAGCACGAAGCCGGGCACGGTAAGCGTCATCGTCACGATCCCGGTGCGCATCAACTCGACGATGCGCCCGTCGATGATCACGCTGGTGTCGAGCAGCAACTTCTCGGCCGGCCCCGGCGCGCCACGCCGGAAGATGAGATTGGTGAGGTCCTGCTTGCGAAGCACGACGACGAAGACGCTGAGGAAGCAGGCAACCAGCGCAACCAGCAGCGGCACCCATTGCCCATAGGGATTGGGCAGCAGCGATGCCGGCAATGCGAGCAGGCTGGAGACGACACCGCCGATCACCAGGCCAATGCCGGCCGCGACGATGTCGATCGCCGGGATCTGCGAGAACTTGCGGCGCAGCCAGCGGATCGTGCCCAGCACAACATATGGCGAGGCGATGAAGGCCAGTCCACCGATGACCGCGGCGAAGAACAGCGCCGTCGGCCCCCAGCTGTCGAAGCTGCCACCGCCGACGCGCGCGCCGATCTGCCAGCCGACGAAGATGCCGATCAGCAACCCAACATAGCGAATCACCCGATCGCGGGGAGATCGCGCAACGCGCCGAGAATTATCCGAGGACATGGCAATATCCGAGGAACAAGGCCAACATCGCTATCTGTGCCGTACCGCTTCGTACATGCGCCAGGGTGTGGGCCGCGCATCAGGCTAGCGCCGACAGGAACGCTTCCAAATAGCGCACCGGCCAGCTCACCGACCCCAGGTCGCGCCCTTCTTTTCCGCCATCACCGTGGTAGTCGCTACCGCCGGTGACGAGTAGGTTCCGCGACGACGCAAGTCTAGCAAGCCGCTCGCGTGTCGGATCGTCATACTCTCCGTAATACGCTTCCAGGCCGCGCAGCCCCGCCCGGATCAGCTCGTTCAAGCGTACGTCGAGGTCGTGGACGCTCAAAGGGTGCGCCAGTACCGGTATGCCACCGGCGTTCGTAATCAGCTCGATAGCCCGCTCGGCAGTCAGCGTGCGGCGCGGCACAAACGCCGGGCGGCCGACGCCCAGGTATCGATCGAACGCCTCCTCAATCGAGTCGGCGTAGCCCCGCTCGATCAGCGCCCGGGCAATGTGCGGCCGGCCAGGCGACGACTCCTCATCACCGACCTCGACCGCCGAGGGGTCAATCTCGATCCCCAGCTCCGCCAGCCGCTCGAGCATTGCCCAGCCCCGCTGGACGCGTGATTCGCGCAGGTCGGCGAGCACGCCGGCCAGCTCGTCGTGCTCCGTGTCGATGCCGTAGCCCAGGATATGTGTCTGGCCGCGACGGGCGCGCGCCGAGAACTCGACGCCAGCGATCAGGCGCACGCCGACTTCGGCCGCGGCCCGGCGCGCCGGCTCAACCCCGGC
>DATGQR010000117.1:0-2829 GCA_035304105.1 Thermomicrobiales bacterium
CCCGAGCTGGGCATGAACTCGCCCGAGCACGTGCTGATCACGCCGGGTGGGGTGATCGTGCTGACCACCAAGGACGTTTCCGGGCGCATCTCGGTCGATGGCCGGCGATGGCGCCAGCACCGCCTGCTCTTTCTGCGCTTCTTCAACCTCGGCGCGCCGTCGCTCGGCAACCCGACGATCGAGAACGAGCTGCAGATGGACCGCCTTGAGGCGGTCTTCGACGAGCTGGCGTTGCCCGGCGACATCGAGGGCGTCATCGTCTTCATGCCGGACGAGGTCGAGATCCAGATGAAGGACCCCGAATCGACGGTCGTCCACGTTTCCGAGCTGTTCGACATGGTCCGCGAAATCGGCTCCGAAGTTCAGCTCGGCAACGAAGACCGCAACCAGCTCGTCGAGGCTCTGACGGTGGGCCGGCGCTTCGAGACGACCGGGGCGCGCCCGGCGCGGCCCAAGAAGAAGCTGAAAGTGTCCGGACCCGGATGAGCGCCGCGGCGAGCTGGGGGTTGATCGGTCATGACGAGGCCGTCGCTAGGCTGATCCAGACGATTGCCGCAGACAAGGTCGGTCACGCCTACCTGATCACCGGTCCGCAAGGTGTTGGGCGGACGACGCTGGCGCTCGCCTTCGCCAAGGCGTTGACCTGCCTGGAGTCGACGAACGGCATTCCCTGTGGCGCCTGCCAGTCGTGCCGGCGCGTCGCCCGCGACGCCGAGCATCGCACGCACCCGGATATCACTGTGGCGGACGTCCAGTGGCAGGCGACCGTGCTCGGCAGCCGTGCCTCCGACGCCACGCGCCAGCGGCTGTCGATCGACGCAATCCGCTGGCTGCGACAGGACATCGCTACGCGCCCGATCCTGAGCAGCTGGAAGGTACAGATCGTCGACGACGCCGACCGGCTTTCTGACGCCGCTCCTGACGCGTTCCTCAAGACGCTGGAGGAGCCGCCAGCGTCGGCCATCATCATGCTGGTCGCCGAGAGCTACGACGCCGTGCCCGAGACGATCCGCTCGCGCTGCCAGCACATCGCGCTCGGCCTGGTTGACCGCGCCACGATCCAGGCGGCACTGCTGGAGCGGGGTATTGCCGAGCGGGAGGCGCGCGCGATCGCGGCGATCTCCCGGGGCCGGCCCGGCGCGGCGCTCGACCTGGCGCGCTCGCCTGAGGTGCTGGAGGAGTGGAAGCAGCAGGTGCGCGAGGCCTTCGAGCACATCCGTGACCCGCTGGGCCGGCTGCGCATCGCCGGTCCAATCGCCGCCAACCACACTCGCGACCGGGAGCGCACCTTCCGCTTGCTAGAGACCTGCACCGGCCTCTGGCGCGACGCGCTACTGCTCAAGTCCGGCCTCACCGAGGCTGTCAGCTTCGCGGATGTCGCCGGAGAGTTGCGCGCCTACGTCGAACCGCTCAGCGAGGCGGAGATCCTGCGTGCGCTGAGGGCCACGCGCCGCGCAACCGAAGACCTGGAGCGCAACTTCCAGGCGCGCATCGCGCTGCTCGCGATGGTCGAGCAGTGGCCACAGTCGAGCCGCTGATTACTCTCACGTCCTGCATTCCTGAGCCGAATGATTGGATAACCCCCACAGCGGCCTGGTGACGTTGGCCCAGGCTCAACATTGAGACGTGAATCACCCGGCCGCAGACTGGAACCGCGTCTGCCATGGTCGTAGGGGTGGAGCTTGTCTCCCCCCTACGAGCTTTGAACGGACGGGCCTATTTCAATGCAATCTGGTATTGACACGGTAGTCGTCATGCGCAACGGCTGCAGGCCTGGAGTGTGTCGACTTTCCATCGGAGGTCGAGAAATCGGTCCGAGGGTGACCGGGCAGTCGCGTGTTTGCCGACTCGGGACGGTCAGGCGGCGGTGGCCAGGGCCTGGCGGATGAAGGCGATGATCAGGATGGCGATCAACGGGGAGAGGTCGATGAAGCCGGTGCGCGGCATGAACTGGCGAATCGGCGCGATGAACGGCTCGGTGATGGCGTAGAGCGCCTGGGAGATCGGATTCTGCATGCCGCGATCGAACCAGGATAGGATCGCCCTGCCGATGATTGCCAACCAGAGGATCAGCAGCAGGTTATCGAGCAGATCAACGAGCGCGCGGTCTATGGTGGTGCTCCAGGTTCCTATGGTGTCCGAGCCCGGACTTTCGTCCGTTCGATAGCGGATTGCCGGGCGTTATGATAGCAAATGACTGGCGGATCGGCGCTGCGCCGCCGCCGTGAGGGCTGGAAGAGGATATTGGCCGTGGCTCAGGGTGCTGGCTATGTCGTCGTCGACCTGTGGCGCGCGAAACCAGGCATGGGAGAGCAGGTCGATCGCCTGCTGATGGATGCCGCGCCGCGCTTCCGGGCCGCGCCGGGCGTGGTCTCGGTGGATTACACCCGCCTAGAGGACACCTCCGACACGTACCTCGTCATCTTCCGCTATGTTGACCGGGCCGCGCGGGAGGCGTTCGTCGCGACGGACGACCTGCGCGACACGATGGCCGCGCTGCGCCAGGTGTGGGATCTGGAGAGCCCCATCTACCGCGGCGAGGCGATCGTCTAACCGCTCGATTCTCGAAGCAAGTCACGCTGTCGACGCCTGTAGGGGTGGAACTCGTGTCCACCCGGTTTCGACCGCGAACCTGATGCCGGGTGGAGACAGCACCCACTCCGTGGGTACCCGACCCCTACGGGCATTCTAGGGCGTGGTTTTAATGCGCCGTCAGGGGACTCGAGATGGTTTGTCGGCCGCAGGGCGCCGTCGAAAGCCCACACGCCGTGAATGGCGGCATGAACTGGCTGGATGGGGCGGGGTCAGTCCTGCTCGCTGAGACGCTTG
>DATGQR010000118.1:0-2335 GCA_035304105.1 Thermomicrobiales bacterium
GCCAGCACGAGCAGCCGCTGCACGACGATGACGAGCTGCAGAGAGCGCTGGGCCACGCCGTCGGCCTGCGCCAGATTGGGCGCCAGCACGAAGTAGGCGTAGATGAACAGGAACAGCACCGACAAGGCGGTGATGTCGAGCGTGATGGCCGGGACCGCTGACGAGCGGCGCCCCAGGTGCGGCCGCGCGAGCAGCGCGAGCATCGGCGCAGCGCCTCCGCCAATGAGGCTGAATGTCGTATGCCACGCGAGCCAGTTCGGCAACGTGCCCCCCGCGAGGCTCTCGCGGACGAATCCGACGTGGCCGATGCTCCAGATCGTCAGGCCTGCGGCAATGGCGGTCCAGAACACCGCCTGCGCTCCCTGCCAGGCCTCTCGTCGAACCAGAATGACGCCCACGGCGATCAGGGCGGGCAGGAGCGGTCCAATGGCGCGCAGCCAGAATCCACCGGGCCCGTCGCCGATCACCCAGGCCGCCAGCAGGTACGCGATGGCATACCCCACGGCCGCCTGCACGATGATCATGTGCGGGCCGCCTTGAGGCGCTGCACGTAGGCCGCAAGGGCCGTGCGGGCGTGGTCCGACGGATCCAGGAACTCGACGCCGGTGCGATAGACCACACGGTCGGTGTCGACGTCACTGATCCGGCAGTGCACGACACGTCCCTTGACGATCACGGAGTGTTCATCGAGCGGCAGGCGGAATTCATGGAGCGAGTCGAGCTGCAGTTGCGTGTGGGTCTCGATCTGCATGCCGCCGGTCCCGATCTCGGTGATGACCATCGGCTGGAAGACCATCACGCCACCGGTCAGTTCGCCGAGGATGGGCACCCGATCTCCGCTGCGCCGTTCGTCACCCACGGGAGGCTGCCCTGGCTCCCCTACTGGCCTGTTACGTGCGCCAGGTAGTCGCCCGATGCGATCAGCGGCGCACGGCCGAGCGGCGCGTTGTAGAAGTACACCCAGGCCTCATCGGTCTGCCCGCCGGGCAGGGTCACGGGCGCGAGCCGGCGCGAGTAGAGGCTGCGGTCCGGATCGTCGGGCCGGTAGCCTTCGATGTCATCGAGCGCGCGCAGTACCTGCTCGGCATCATCGGTGCGGTAGACCTCGCCCCAGACGATGCCATCGGGAGCCGGCACCGCGGCCGGATACAGCCCGAGGTCGTAGAGCTGCCCCTGGATCTGCCCGCGGCCCACGTACGCGAGCTTGTCGTCGATGCCGGCCCGGCGGCGGCGATCGAATCCGGCCATGAGCGTGCCGTAGAAGAAGATGAGTTCCGCCACCGGGGCGAATAGTAGCTTAAACAGCGAGGGCGGTCCGCTGTAGCGGACCGCCCTCGCGACTTCGGCTTTCGGCTTTCGGTTCTCAGCTTTCGGCTCTAGTGCACCGGCACGAGGCCGCGCGCGCCCTGCGTGAGCAGCAGGTCAATCAGTTCGGCCGGGACGCTGAAGCTGACCGAGACCGTGCGGCCGCTGCCTTCGAGGCGGATGCTGTTGGCGAGCGCGGCGAACTTCGGATCGCCGCTCTGCATCTTGATGAGCGCCAGACCGCCGCGGACGATGTCGCGCAGGTACTCGGCTGCCTGGTCGTCGCGCGCCTCGGCGCGGAGCGACGCATGGATGCCGCCGTTGACCCGGCCCGTGGCCGCGAACCACTCGACGGCCGGCATGCGGCTGGAAACCTCGGTCGGAATGCGGTCCTTGAAGGCATCCATCCGGCCCACGGCCCAGACGTTGTTGCCGCTCGAAACACTGCCGATGATGCTCATCAGGGCGTCGTTGGTCGTGACGTTGTTGCCCGACGCCCGGGTGTCGATCGCCTTGCGAATGGCCGGCTCGGCGCCGATCGCCAGCACGTTGGGCTCGAGGAAGGCCAGCGCGCCGGGATGGTCGCCGTGGCCGCGCTTGTCGCCTCCGCGGTCGCCGTTGCCAAAGCCGGCCAGCAGGCGCTTGCCGCCATACTCGGTGACCGTTGCGCCGTGCTCGCGGGCCAGGGCCTCGATCTGTGTGGGGTTGAAGCGTCCCGTGACGAACGCCACCGTCTGCTCTTCACCGGCGCCAACCGATGCCACCACGCGGTCGATATCGCGCTCGACGTCGATGCCGGTCAACCGCTGAAGGTCTTCACGGCCCTTCTGATCGCCGGGGAGCGCCTCGCGCAGTTTCTGGCGAAGCTGCGAATCCATCACGTCTCGGACATCGGCAAAGGCCACGATACCGGCATCGGCCGGCACATACGCCAGCTCGGCCGGGCCGACCCGCGACGCGGTCAGCGACGGAATGCCGCCGTAGTAGGCAACCAGTCCGGTCGCGAGACCGAACGTCAGGATGGCAACGG
>DATGQR010000119.1:0-2053 GCA_035304105.1 Thermomicrobiales bacterium
CTCCGGCGTCTTCCTGATCATCGTCGGCGTGCTGCTGCTCACCAACCAGTTCGAGCGCCTGGCCCGCTACGCCCCGGTCATCGGCGAACCCGAGTTCCTCACAAGCGGTGCCAACGTTGCCCTGGCGCTGCTCTAGATTCCCCGCCCGCGCGACAACATCTGCCGCCCCTACGAGGGATGTGTGACTTCGTGTCCGCCCGGCACTACCCGTTCCACTCCAACGTGTCGACATAATCGACTACTTGCGGATGGCGTGCTGATCGGGATTATGCGTCCAGAATCTCCAGCACGTTCCCGAAGCGCTCGATGCTCTGGATAGTGTTCGGGACGAAGTAGCACTGGATGTGACCGATGCCCTCATCGGCGAAGGCGCGGATGCCGGCGGCGATCTCTTCGGGCGAGCCGGTCAGCGGCTCGGCGGTGTCTGGCTTCATGCTGGCGCCGATCTCGCGCGTCCCGGTCTGGTCCACCATGATCGACACGCTGCGCTCCAGCGTGGCCGGATCGCGGCCGACCTCATGACAGAGGGCGTCGACGTGGGCGCGCATGTCCGGGATCACGTCGGGGTGGCTGCGCGTGCCGGAGAGCCAGGCGTTCCAGATATCGACGTGCGGCAACGTCGCCCGCAGCATGCGCGGCCCACGCGAGCCGATCATCAGCGGCGGGCCGTTGGGGCGCGGCCCACGCGGCCGCAGCTCGCACTCGCGGGCCGAGTAATACTGCCCTTCGAAGTCCACCTGTCCGTGGCGCAACAGGCTGTGGATAATCGTGAAGGCTTCCTCGAAGCGGGCGACGCGGTGGTCGAAGGGGAAGCCGAAGGCGTCATACTCGCCCTTGTGCCAGCCCGCGCCGAGCCCCAGGATGATCCGGCCCCCGGAGATCTCTTCGATGGTAGCGACCATCTTGGCGAAGAGCGCCGGGTTGCGGAACGAGGTTGGCGTCACCAGCGGGCCGAGTTCGACGCGCTCCGTGACAGCCGCCAGCGCCGCCAGGATCGACCAGCACTCCCAGGTGCCCTGGACGTCCATCGTCGTCGCGTCCGCGCCGCGATAGAGCAGGTGATCGACGAACCAGACCGAGTCGAAGCCCATGTCCTCGGCCAGCCTTGCCATGGCGCGGTAATCGCTCCAGCGCGCCGTCTCTCCGCCCATGTCGAATTCCGCCTCCGGGAGAATCACGCCGAGCTTGCAGGGGCGCCCCCTGGAGTTCATCGTCGCCATGCTGGCCAATCCTCTCCACGATCCGGTGTCGCCCGGGTCGATCCAACAACTTCGTCGGGCCCGGCTGACGGCTCCCGGCGCGGCTGTGTCCTTCGTACGCGATTGCCTCGATCTTAGCCTGAAGCGTCCCGGCCGCCACCATCCACCCCGGGCTTGGAGAGAATGAGCCCGCGCACGCGGTAGCCCAGACGCTCGTAGAAGCCGACCGCGGCGGTGTTGTTGGCATGACAGTCGAGTACCACTTCCTCTGCGCCGCGCTCCGCCGCCAAAGTCTCTGCGGCTGCCATGAGATGCGTGCCGACGCCGCGGCCGCGGTTCTCTGCGCCCACGGCGATGCCAGGCCAGGCCGCGACGCGCGGTCTCATCATGCTGGGATGCCCGGAAGGGGTGCTGATCTCGATCGAGACAAAGCCGGCGATGTCATCCTCACACTCCGCGATCAGGATAGAGGGGCGGGCCGCGCTGATCTGCTCGCGCAGCACCGGCTCCATCGCGCTCGGCTCGGGCACGGCGTACAGATCCGGGTCAAGCGCGGCGTGGTAGGCGGCGGACTCGCAGTAGAGCGCCGCCAGCCGACCGGCAACGGCGACACGCGCTTCCCTGATCGTGATCTCCGCTGGAACTCCCGGCATGGCTGTGTCTCGCTTGCTACTCGGTGACGAACGGACCGCCGCCTATCCGCCATCAGACGCGCCGCGTTATGGGCGTGCCCCGCGAACGGCCCAGGCGCGGACGGTGAGGTGGATCGAGCCATCGGTGTGGAACGGCAGGCGGGCGGCAACGGCCTTGCGGAGCGCCTCGCGGTCGGCAGGGGTGAGCGACATCGCGAAGCG
>DATGQR010000120.1:0-4107 GCA_035304105.1 Thermomicrobiales bacterium
CGAGCTGCGCGCCCTGGATGAAACCGTCTTTCCCGAGAATCTCGCCGCTCACTTGCCGCCAATCCTCTCCGGCGACTATCCCGCCGATCCGATCACGATCCGCTGACCAACACGGGGGACTGGCGTTTGCGTCACATACACCAAAATGCTTTTGGGATGGGCAGACCTGGTTCCAAGCGTGCGATCGGAGGGATTCGTAGGGCGGCGTAGCTCAGGAAAAGGGTCAGTCGCTGCCCGGGCTACCAGCCCTCACCGAAGCGGAGATCGTGGTCGCGGCCGGGCGCCAGGAATGCGAGCAGTCGCGCGCCCTCATCCTCGACGTCCCGGCGATCCGCCGGGGAGAGCGGGACGAGCGGCTTGATCACAAGTGTCGCCGCAGTCTTCGTCTCCTCGACATCCCAGGTACCGGCCACGAACCCGTCGACCAGATAGATGTGGCGTCCGAACTCGTTGGGCGTGCCGAGTCGCTTGCGGTGCTCGTCGCTGATGATCCGGCTGCGGTCGTCGTGAGATAACACGGCGTTGTCGAACTGGGGCAGGAAGCGCACCGGCGCTGGCGTCTCCGGGTCGGGCAGCGGCGCGCCGGGCAGATCGAACAGTTCCCGGCCGCGCTCGTCGCGATAGCTGACGAGCTTCGGGCGCAGCCGCTCGACGACCTCGCGCAGCCCGGTGATGCCCGACCAGGTGCGGATGTCGGCGGTGCTGGCTGGCCCGAAGGCGGCCAGGTAGCGCAGCACCAGATCGTCGATCGACGGCTCCGGATCCAGCGGCCGGTCCAGCCAGCCCTCGATCGTCGTCCAGGTCGCCTGCTGGCGCTGTCCCCAGACGCCGCGCGGGGTGATCTGCAGCACCGGCAACAGGTAATGGATGGCGTAGGCGAGGTTCTTCGGATCGTAGCCTGGGAAGCGCTCCTGGAGCAGCAGGCCCAGCTCCCTCATCGTGCGCGGCTCGGCCTCCAGCAGCTCGCGGCCGTGGGCGCAAAGCGCGTCCATGTCGACCCCGACGGTGCCCTTCCCGAAGGGCGTGTTGCGCAGCGTCCGCTCCAGCACCGGGCGCACCAGCGGGTAGATCGTCAGCGCATCCTCGGCGGTAACCAGGTGGACGGTTGTGCGCATCAGGGGAGCACGCACGACCCGCCGCTGGAGCAGCAGCTCCGCCAGCGACTCCGGCTGGAAGCCGGCGATCCGGCTCCAGAGCCCGTAGTAGGGCTGCAGCGGCTCCTGCCCCTGCAAGCCGACCAGGTGCGCGACCACGTCGAGGACGGGCATCGACGCCCGCTCCAGGAGCAGCTGGCGCGCCAGGAGCGCCCGGTTGAGCGCGCGCCGGTTGAGCATCCGATCCGGCGCCGAATCGGTTCTCGGAGCCATCCGCCTCTCCTGCTTCCATGTCGTTCAGGCAGACCGGCGCAGAGTATATGCCGTGGCTTCCTGGAGGCGCAGCTTCGGCACGTCGCCAACAAGCTCTGCATTGGGCGACAACGCAACTCGGCCGAGCAGACAGTGATAGTCCGCTCGGCCGGTTCCAGGAATTGGGGTGGGGATGAATTGGGACCCGCCCGGCAGGGGAAGGGGAAGCCGTTGAGAGGGCAGGCCGGGCAGGTCCCGTCGATCTGGTTAGCGAGTTAGGCTGACTGCGCCATCTCGTTGATGTGACCGCCGCTGAGCGCGAGGTTGTTCAACAGCTTGTCGGCCTCGCCCTCTTCGTCCAGCGTCTGCTGGAGCAGCTTCGCGGCCGCATCGTCGCCCAGTTGCTGGGCGTAGGTGCGCACGGTGCCGTAGCCGGCGATCTCGTAGTGCTCGACGCGCTGGGCCGCCGCGATCAGCGCAGCATCTTTGACGGCGGCAGGCGCGTTCTCCTTGATGATGGACTCGCCTTCCTTGATGAGCCCCTCCATCGCCTCGCACTTCTCGCCGCCCGGGCCGCGGCCCAGTTCCTCAAAGATCTGCTCGATCCGGCCCACATGGCCGCGCGTCTGCTCCAGGTGCGTCGTGAACGCATCCTTCAGCTCCGGCGTCGAGGCCGCTTCGGCCATCTTCGGGAGCGCCTTGAGCAACTGGTTCTCAGCGCTATACAGGTCCTTCAACTCGTGGATGTAGAGGTCTCGAAGATTCTCCATCAACATTCCTCGTCTCATGCTTCGTCGTTCTGCTCGGGGCCACGTTGATGGCGCAAGACCATCTGGCATGAGTGTATGAGGGGTGCACGGACGGCAGACACTACCTGTCCCCCATTGCCCGATACATAGCGGGGCACAAGCAAACCCGGCAGCCCAGCCGCTTCGATGTTATGGAAACTCGCTGTCCGCTCGGGAACGCTCAGGTGCGTCAGGGCGACGCGCGCAGCTCGGCCTCGACGTCATCCAGCGCCAGGCTGAGACGGTTGACGATCTCCTCGATGTCGGCGGCGTTGGAGATGAGCGGTGGGCTGATCAGGAACTGGTCGCTCTGGCCCGGGCCGGTCTGGCAGGGGTAGACGGTGATACCGTGCCGCAACGCGGCACGCACCAGCCGCATCGAGACGCCCAGCGCCGGGTCGAGGGGCGCCTTCGTTTCGCGGTCGCGCACCAGCTCGACACCGGCCAGCAAGCCCTTGCCGCGGATGTCGCCGATCATGGGGTGTTCGGCCGCCAGGTGCTCGAGCTGCGCGAAGAGCGCCGCGCCCTGCTCGGCGGCGTTGTCGGTCAGCCCCTCGCGCTCGATGATCCGCAGTACCGCCAGCCCGGCCGCGCAGGATACCGGGTGCGCCATGTAGGTGTAGCCGTGGACGAAGCCCTGGCCGGCCTCGCGGAACAGCTCGTCGATCCGCTCCGAGACGAGCACCGCCCCGAGCGGGGCGTAGCCGCCAGCCAGCCCCTTGGCCGTCACGATAATGTCCGGCACGACGCCCCAGTGGTCGACCCCGAAATTCAGGCCGGTGCGCCCCAGGCCGGTGATGACCTCGTCGGCGATGAACAGGATGTCGTACTGATCGCAGATCTCGCGGATGCGCTCGAAATAACCTGGCGGCGGCGTGGTAGCCGCGCCGGCCGCGCCGACGATCGGCTCGGCGATGAAGGCCGACACCCGCTCCGGCCCGGCTTCCTGGATCGCGCGCTCCAGGTCGTTCGCGCAGACCAGCGCGTATTCCTCCGGGCTCAAGCCGTCGCCGTCGCGGTAGGGGTTGACCTCACGGACCTTCGGGGCCTGAAGCAGCATCGGCTCGTACGGCTCACGGCGTGCGCCGAAGCCGCTGAGGGCCAGCGCACCCAGCGTGTTGCCGTGGTAGCTGCGCTCGCGCGAGAGCACCAGGTGACGCTCCGGGTTGCCGCGCAGCAGCTGGTAGGCGCGCGCCAGCTTGATGGCCGTCTCGTTCGCCTCCGAGCCGCCGGAGACGAAGATCGCCCGGTTCAGGTCGCCGGGCGTGAAGCGCGCCAGTTCGCGGGCCAGTTCGGCGGCGACGTCGTGAGCGAAGCGCCCGCCCTGGACGTAGCTGAACTTGCGCCCCTGCTCGGCCATCGCCTCGACCACTTCCTGCCGCCCGTGGCCGACGCTGATGACGGCAATCGCGCCCGATGTCGCGTCGATGTACTCCTTGCCATCGACATCCCAGAGCCGGATGCCCTCGGCGCGCGCGATCAGCGGCGCGTCGCTGCCCTGCCATGCGCCGAACATCCCGCCGCTCCCGCTCGCCGGCAGACCCGATCTCACCTGCTGCGCCATCACCGGCCCCCATCCGCTCACTGAAAGCCACGTCACGCGCAACACACTAGCACGGGCGACCCGCGCGACGCTTGCGAGTTCGGATGGCAAAGCGAGAGCGGGCCCCGGGGCCCACTCATCACACCCAACTGCATTCGCGCCGCGCTCAGGCGACGCGGCGCTCGGCGGCGAGATCGGGGACCAGCACGAGCCCCATTCGCTTCTCGATCATGCAGATCATGCCGCCGACGCCCAGCAAGCGGGCATCCGCTATCGACAGGTCGAGGTCGGCGGAATGCCGCTGACCGGGGAGCATCACGTCGTGGCGCTCGTCGCCGGCCTGGTAGGTGAACGTCTCCTGGCCGCTCTCGACGCTGACCAGCAAGCGCACGTTACCGTCCATGTCGATGAACCACGCGAGGTGATGGCC
>DATGQR010000121.1:0-8268 GCA_035304105.1 Thermomicrobiales bacterium
GTCGAGAAGTACAACGCGCCCGGCGAGTTCGTGACACTTCACGGCTACGAATGGTCTGGAAACACAACCGCTGGCGGCGACCACAACGTCTATCTGCTCCAGACCTCGACGCCGCAGCGCTCCAGCCACACCCAGATCGAGGACAAGCGCGACGAAGACCACGACCGCTACCCGATCACCCGGCTGCACGAGGCCAATCGAGGCCGCGACGATATGCTCATCATCCCGCACATCGGCGGTCGGCGCGCCGACATCCAGTGGCACGAGCCGTCGCTGGAACCGGCTATCGAGATCGCCTCGCAGTGGGGACGGTTCGAGTGGTTCGCGAAGGAAGCCCTGGAGCGCGGCTACCGGGTGGGCTTCACCGGCGGCTCCGACGACCACAGCGCCCGTCAGGGCTGGAGCGCGCCGACGCTGGCCCACCACGGCGTCCAGGGCGCCCTGACCGCCTTCCAGGCCCCCGACCTCAGCCGCGAGTCAATCTGGAACACGTTGAAGGCGCGCCGCTTCTACGGCACCACCGGGCCACGCATCCTGATCGACCTCGACGTGAATGGCCAGCCGATCGGCAGCGAATTCGCCACGGCCGACGTGCCGGTCATCACGGCCCGCGTCGCCGGCACGACCGGCATCGACACCATCGAGCTACGCCGGGGAATCGAGACGGTCCACACGGTCTCTGGCCTGCCGGAGCCTGAGGCCGACCAGCCGGCGCGGATCCGCCTGGCGTGGCGCGGAGCGCGCAATCGCGGCCGCAGCCGGGCGCTGGACTGGACCGGCGAATTGCTCGTCTGGGGCGGCACGATCACAGCCGTCGATAACTACGCCATCGACAACCCACTCGACGGCGTCCAGCACTGGGACGCTGGCCGGATCGTCTGGAACAGCCACACCTGCGGCGACTGGGACGGCGTCGTCTTCGACCTCGACGGCGGTGAGGACACCCTCATCGACTTCCGCACGCCGACGATGTCCTTCCGTTTCACGCTCGCCGACTTTCAGGAAGGGCCGCTCCGCCGCACCGGGCCGCTCCTGGAGCAGCAGGTCGTCGCGCGCCGCATGCCCCACGCCCCGGCCGCGACCGATCTCGCCTTCACCTGGCGGGACGAGCAACCGGTCAGCGGCGTCAATCCCTACTGGCTCTGGATCACCCAGACCGACGGCGAGATGGCCTGGACCAGCCCGATCTACGTCGACTGGCAAGGAAACTGAGCAACCTGTTCGCCCGGTGGAATCGATTGCCAGGAATTCACGCAGTCGCGCTGTGGGGATGAGCCGCTGGCGCGTCCCTGCCCAGAATCGACCACCGTTTCTCGTCGACGATGCGATACTCGGCGTACCCGAGACCGCTTCTGAACGGGATGCCGGAGAGGTTCCTCTCAGGGTCCGCTTGTGTCAGCGCTGGGTTAACAGCTCCCGCGCCTCATCGCGGTAGCGATGGCCGGGAGTCGCTACGATCGCTTCGAGGCTGGACCGCGCCTCGTCGGCTCTGCCCAGTTCGTGCATGGCCAGCGCGCGGTAGAACTGCGCGCGCTCGCTAGCTGGATCATGCTGCAGCACGAGATCGCACGCGTCGAGAGCATCTTCAGGGTTGCCCTCCGCCAGGAGCATGACGCCGAGGTCCATACGAGCGGCGTCGTGTTCCGGTTCGATGGCCAGGATGCGGCGGAGTTCGGTGGTGGCGGCCGTGCGCTCGTTGCGGGCGATCCAAACCATCGCCAATTGGTGGCGTGTGGTCGTGTTCTCCGGCTCCAGCGCGAGCGAGCGCTTGAGCGCCGTGACGGCCGAGCCAAGATCATGGCGGAGGAAGAGAGCGACGCCGATCTGGGCCCAGGCGCGTGCCGAGTCGGGGTCCAGCTCCAGGGCGCGCTCAAGGATGTCGATCGCTTCATCAACCCTGCCGGCAGTCAGAACCACCGTCCCCAGCGCAACGTAGAAGCGCGCTTCTGAGGGTTCGCGGACCAGGGCATTCTGCCAGGCGTGCTCCGCGCCGGAGAGGTCGCCGGTCATCAAGAGGAGCTTGCCGAGGTTGTCCCATGCGAGCGTGTTCTCCGGGTCAGCTTCGGTCGCGCGCCGAAGGAACGTCAGTCCGGACTCGATATCGCCGCCAGCAGCCAGCGCGTTGCCCAGGTTCGAGAGCGCCATCGATCGCCCGGGGTCGATCTCCAACGCGGCCTGATAGCACTCGACGGCCCGATCGAGGCGGCCCTGCTGGGCATGCAGGTAGCCGAGGTTGTTGAGCGCCGTTGCGTTGCGCGGATCCAGCTCCAGCGCCGCTTCGTAGGCGGCTTGTGCCCCATCCAGATCGCCGCGCAGGTGGCGCAAGGCGCCCTGATTGTTGTGCTCCATCGCCAGGTCGCGGGTTGAACCGGCGCGGCCGACGCGCTCGTTCAAGAGAAAGTCAGCGGGCTTGCTCATCGCGGATCACACCTTTCATGCCGGACGCCGCGCGATCGCTAGACGACCTGCTTTACCAGGCCGGAGATCAGCGCCCTGGTGTCGATGTTCGGATAGACGAACTGGATATCGCTGAGTGAGATGTCAAACGGCTGCCCTTCGCGGTAAGCGATCGGGAAGATGACGCCGAACTGCAGGCCCGACCCATACTCGAACGAAGCCAGTTGCCAGCGCTTGCTATAGAGTTCGATGGTCTTGAGCCAGAGGTCCAGCTCGACCAGGACGAAGCCGCTGATATCGAAGGTGAATCGCGGCTCGACCATCAAGCGTCCCTGGGCGGCCAGCTCCAGACCACGGGCGGGCGTCCAGTCGACCTGCACGGCGGCACTGGCCTCGCCTGCCAGACCCAGCTCGCCGCCGACTTCGAGGCCGGCAGAGGCGCTAACGAGCGGGATGCCGGCTCCCAGGCTGCCGCGCACAGCGAGCCGCAGCCCCGCCGAGGCCGGGATCGCGAAGAGCGCCGTGCCGGTGACGGTCGTCTCCGACTCGCGATCCGGGTTGTAGGTGACGCTGAGCTTCATCTGGCGCAACTGACCGGGGCCGATGGCGGCGCGGGCGCTGAGGCTGCCGGAGATGTTGGCGAAGATGCCGACGCGCTGACCGGCCGCGGCCACGCCGATGATCGGGATGTCGATCCCGATGCTGAAGATGTTCTTGTCGAGCGACTTCTCGGGGAAGACGTCGATCGTGTCCGGCAGGCCGATCGAACCGGAGACTTCGATCTCGCCGTTCGGCAGCAGCCGGATGCCGACCGAGCCCTGCAACCAGGGCGCGATGCGGATGGTGACCAGGCCGCTGCCGAACGCCGTCAGGTTCTCGGTCGCCTCGCCAGTCGGCTGGTTGTCGACGATCGCCCGGTTGGTGACTCCGAAGGTGGCGGTGCCCTTGAGCATGCCCTTCTCGTAGGCGACTGTTCCGGACGCCGTGAACGCGCCGTCGTCGTAGCTGGCCGCGACCGAGGCGTCGACGCCGGGGATGTCGAGAACGACCAGCCCCGAGGCCGAGAGGATATAGCCTTCGCCCTCCGGTCTCGGCTTCAAGTTGGCGGTCAGCGTGCCGCTCTTGACGGCCGGCAGGTCCTCGCCGAGCAGCAGCGAGCCGCCGATCTCCAGCCCCGTCTCCGGGTTGTAGTTGGCGGTCAGCGTGCCCGACTTGATGCCGGGAACGTCCGGCTCGACGGTGCCCTCGGCGCTCCAGTTCTCCCCATCGACCGCCGCCGTGATCCGTGCCGACTTAATGCCACGCACCTTGCCGGACTTGATCGCGAGTTCACCACTGCCGCCCAGCTTCTCTTCTCGATACCAGACCTGGATCTTGGCCGGGTCAAACAGCGTACTGTCGAACTCAAACTCTCCTGCTACGCCGAAGCCGGTGGAAGTCGAGACTTCACCGCTCAGTTTGCCGCGCCCGACGCGCTCGACTTCGAACAGCACATTCCCGCGCGCGCCGAGGCCCTGTGTCCCGGCGAAGACTTCCAGCGTCGTGCCCGTAACGGTGACCGGGCCCGGGAAGTCGAAATCGCCAGCACTGAACACCTTGCTGAGATAGACATCGTTCCCATCAATGACGATGTCAATGTCGGCTTTGGCAATGAGTGGTACCGTGGGGAGCACCTTCCCGCGCCCCACCAGCCCTTTCGTGGGGTGCAGTTCGGCGTAGTCGATGCGAATCGGGCTAAGTCCGTGGAGCTTGAGCGCCGACCGCGCTGCCCGGGTCACGCTGGCAGCTGGAACAAACCCACCGTAATCGACGAAGTCACTTTCCTGGACGTCAAAATCAAGGGGCGCTTCTTCGAGTATCCTGCGTCCGCTGCCTTGATCGCGAAAGGCTAAGCCGGCCAGCTTGCCACCCTGGCTCTTCTGATAATTCACGCTATTGACGGTGAAGTTCTGGCCGAAAGGCAGTTCCAGCCCGGCCTTACTGGTGGTCTCATCGCTCCAGGGAATGCGCCGCAAGCCGCCGCCGGTTTCGTTGCTGAAAATGGCCAGTTCACTAGGACCGCCGGCGATGCCGGAGCGTTCGATCTCCCGCTTCGTCAGGGCCTTGAGACCCTCGAGCGGCTGCAGCTTGTCGCGCACATCCTCGATCGTCCAGACCTTGCGAGGGTCTCCATCCACCGGCAAGTCTCCGCGCACGTTCTGAACGGTGATGGTGTAGTCGCGACGCACCTGTTCGAGATCGGGGGCCGTAGGCCAAACTGTGCCGACAGCGGCGTCGAGAACAGCCTGAATTGCGCGATTCCGCGCGCCGCGGATGTTTCGCCCCGAACTGCGATTGGCCTGAGACTCAAGCAGCCACATGTTGCTGATAGTGTTGTCACCCCCGAGCTGGAGTTCCCGCTGATGGTCGACGTCATAGAACTCGCGGCGCCCTTGAGGGTCCCAGAACGGGCGAAGCAACCGGTTGCGCACGGCGGTCGCGGTACCGATGACGTAGTTGTCTTCGCGATTGAGCTTGAAGTAGTACATCGGCACGCCACCGCGAGACATGCGGGGAGATTCCTCGGCAGCGATTTTCGCTTTGAGCTTCTCATCAAACGCGCCGGCAGCCTTCGCGGCTTCTTCCCAGACCTGACGCTGGTCGTCGGGGCGAGCCTCATCCGTCTTCTTCGGCAGGGTGAATGGTGGGGTTAGGAACTTCTTTTTGAACCTAGGGACGCTGAGGGACGCGATCTCGATCTGCTTCGTCAAACGATTGACTTTGCCAACCCCGCGCTTGCTGAATTCGTTCTGCCACTCACTACCGGCTGGCGGATCTGCACGCTGCACCAGTTGGCGGTGGACGGAGCCGGTTTGCTGGATGACGTGGGCGGCTTCGTGGGCCATCAGGCCGAGGTCGGATTGGGATTCGCCCGCGCCGAGCCAGATGTCGCTCTGGTTGGTGAAGGCGCGCGCGTTCAAAGCGCGGGCGGATTCGTTCGCGCGCTGATCGTCGTGGACGCGAACGTCGTCAAGCCCAACGCCGAAACTGGACTCCAGCCGCTCGCGCACGTCGGGGCGCAAGGGATCGCCTGGACCACGAGAGCGGATCGCCTCGGCAGCCGCGTCCTGCATCGCCGCGCCACCGCGCGTGGCCATCTGGACTGGCTCCTCATCCTCTTCCTCAGGCTCGGCCTGCCGCTGGAGGGGCTCTTCTTCCTCGGGCACTTCTCCGGTCGTTTGTGCCTGGACCGGTTCTTCGTCCTCGGTCATTTCCCCGGCCGCCTGAGACTGGACCGGCTCCTCGTCATCCGGCATCTCGGTCGTTGATTGGGCTTGGATCGCCTCCTCGTCCTCGGACGGCTCCATCTGCGCCTGGACCGGCTCTTCTTCCTCGATCGGTTCGGCCGACTCGGACTGCGGCTGGACGGCTTCTTCGTCCTCCGGCGTCTCAGTCGCGCTCTGGTTCTGGATCACCTCTTCCTCAGGCTCGGCAATCTCGCGCTGCAGGGTCTCGTCAGTTTCCTCCGACGCCTCCTGACGCTGGGCGTGGCCGCCGAGAAGCGCCGGGGTCAAGCGCGAAATTGGCCCGGCCGGCTCGCCGCGCAGGGCGCGCGCCGAGGCAGCGTCCGCTTCTCGCTCGAAGGCATCGCCCGGCCTGCCGATCTTTGGCTTCAGCTGGGCCGGCGCGCCTAGCGGGATGAGTGGTCCTGACCTGTGGAACGGGCTGAGAGACCGGCTCTGGGCGCGGGTAACCGGCGGCCTGGCTGGCGTTGTCCGGGTGTTCTTACGTGCAGGCGGGCGTCTATTTGCTCTCGCGCGCGCCATCGCGCCCTCCCATCGTGGGCGCCGAACCGACGAAGGCGGCGACGCTCTGCGCTCCTCCGCGCTGCGATCCGTTCAAATGCAGCCGCAGCGAGGCGCCGGATTTCCGGTATTCGCTCTGGATGGCTTCGACCAAGTGGTCCTCCCGAACCTGCCCCGCGCCGGATTCGACGGCCAGCAGCGTCGCCAGGAGGGCCGCGTTGCGGATCTGACCGCCGGTGAAGGCACAGCGAAGCGCGGCGCGATCCAGTGTCGCCGGATCGATCAGGTGGTCGTCGGGAAGATGCAGATCCCAGATGCGACGGCGCTCGTCGCCGCGTGGCGGCAGGAACGGCACGACGATGTCCATGCGGCGCTGGAAGGCAGGATCGATGTTCTGCCCGGCGTTGGTCGTCACGACGATGATGCCGCGGTAATGCTCCAGCCGCTGGAGCAGGTAGTTGGTCTCCAGGTTGGCATAGCGGTCATTCGACGAGCGCACCTCGGTCCGCGCACCAAGCAGCGCGTCGCCCTCGTCGAGTAAGAGGACCACATCGAGCTCTTCGGCGCGGGAGAGCACGCGGTGCAGGTTCTTCTCGGTTTCGCCGATGTACTTGTTAATGACCGAGGCGAGGTCGACGCGGTAGAGGTCCATGCCCAGCTCGGCGGCAAGCGTGCGGGCCGCCAGCGTCTTGCCGGTCCCGCTCGGGCCGGAGAAGAGCGCGCGCACCCCGCTGGTCGCGGACACCCCGAAACCGCGCCCCAACTTGCCGGGCAGGACTTCGCGCTGGCGGCAGCGCGCCTCGAGCTCGCGGAGCTTTTCGGTCGTCGTGCTGCTGGTGATGAGCCGCTCCCAGCTGCCGTCGGGTTCGAGAAAGTCAGCCAGGGAATCGAGCTGCTGGCGGTTCAGCGCGCGGCTGGCGGCACGAACGTCGGCGATGCGGACGCGACCATCGTCGCGCAGCCGGGCGCGCGTCCTGGCCATCGTGGCGACGGTGTTGATGTGCTCGCCGGGGAGCAAGTAGCGCGCGCTGATCGCTTCCAGGCCGTCCACGTCATACCCGTCGAACGCGGCCGACCAGCGGCGCAGACGCTCCCCCGGACCCAATCCGGGCAGGTCGAAGGTCAGCGAGCGCTCCAGGCCCTCGCTCTCAAGGCCGCCTTCCAGACCAAGGAGGATGCCCAGCGGACCGCGATAGCCCTCCAGCCGGGGAATCGACGCGCTCTCGCCCGGCCCGAGCTCGAACGTGTAGACCGGCATTGAGTGAGTGAGGGTGGCGAATGGCCCGATCCACGCGGGCAGGTCGACGGTGGCCGGCGACGGCAGCGCGAGCACATCGCGGCCGAGCTCCCGGGCGATCGCCCCGATGGTCGCCAGGCGATCGCTGCCCTCCGAGCCGCGCGCGACGACGACGTCGATCTCACCCTCGCGGAGGAGTCGCGCGGTGCCGGCAAGTTGAGCGCCGAAATGCGCCGGGAAAACGAGCTCGTGAGGGGCCGGGAAGGATTCACGGCGCAGCACGCGCCAGGCTCGTCCTTCTCCGTCCGGCCGCTCGCCACGAAGCACGTCCCATAGCTCGGGGGGCGCCTTCAGCACCCATTCGGAGCGTGGGCCTTCGGTGCCGCTCGCGCGCACCAGGTGGTTCTCGACCAGCGGCCTGCACAGCGCCCAGGCGTCGTCGCAACCGGCGATGCGGCCGACCAGTTCGATCGAGGGGCGGCGCGCATCGAGCGGCGCTTGCAGCCAGGCGATCACGCTGCCGAAGCGGGAGTCCTCGTCCGGCAGGCCGCAGAAGACGAAGGCTAGCCGCTGGCGGTACGCGATGCCCTGCTCCTCATCGAAGCCGAGCAAGGGGAGATGGGTTGAAGCGTCGCGCTCCCAGGCGGCGATCTGGTCCCGCCACCAGGTTGTGCCTTCGTCCCAGCCCGTTTCAGGCGGCATCCAGCCCAGCAGCTCGCGGAAGTAGCCGGTGAGAAACGGGAAGCGCATGAACGCGACATCGAGATCCTGCTCGTTCGCGGTGACCAGATCGTTGAGGTGCCAGATCAGATGGTAGATGGCAGCCCGCAGGTAGAGCCGGAAATGCTC
>DATGQR010000122.1:0-5056 GCA_035304105.1 Thermomicrobiales bacterium
CCTCAGGGACGCGGACCTCACGGGCGCGGACCTCACGGGCGCGGTCCTCACGGGCGCGGACCTCACGGGCGCGGTCCTCACGGGCGCGGACGTCGCCTCTATCCGAGTCTCGCTAAGGATCGAGGTGGACCCGACGCTGCCGGCGCGTGTACTGGCGCAGATAGAGGCTCACCCGGAGACCCACGATCAGGGCGCGTGGCACAGCTCGTGCGGCACTCGCCATTGCGTCGCTGGATTCTTCACTCATCTGTCCGGCCCACTCGGGCGCTACATGGATCGCCAGCTGGGGACAGCGACGGCGGCCACCCTGCTCGCTTGGCGCCCCGACTGCGAGATGCCGTCGTTCTCTCCGGCCGCGACGAGCGAAGAGATCATCGGCGCATTGCGCAAGATGGTCGAGTGCGCCGAGGCGGACGCTGCCAAATGATCGCAGCCATCGGACGCCTGCTGATCGCTATCGCGGCGGTAGGCGTCCTGTCAATCGACGATTGGAGCAATGAAGGTGGAATACCCGACAGAGGAACAGATCCAGTGCACAGTACGTGGGCTCGATGCGTTCAAGCTGGAGACAGAGAGAGTGGAGTTCATTCGTCGCGCAGCGATCGAACTGTGCTGCGTGTCTCCGTACCCGGACCCTTCCGTGGTCTGGACCGCTGCCAGGATGCTGTGGGAGGCCAAGCCGAAGGACTGCTGACGCGATAACCTGTTGCCCCTTCGGGGGCACTGCTCTGGGCGGCGGCGAAGCTGCGAATGTAGACCGCGGTCGGCCGTCGCCCGGAGCAGCGCCAACAAAGGAGACCCCAATGAACGAACCAGACCTGATCAGTTACAGCCCCGAGCAACTGCGCTACGCGCGAGAGACGCTCGTCCGCCGAGCGCCAGAGATCCTATCGCCCGACGAGAAGCTTCTCCTTCGGTGCGCGTTGCGGGAACCAGGTGCGCCCGCGATGATCAGCCCGCCCGAGGCCTCGCGGATCGCGCGCGAGCGCCAAGAGTCGAGCCACCGGCTGCATGAGCTGGTGGGCGCCTGGTACGACAGCTGGGTCTACCATGACGCCGAGCCCGAGGACGACCTACCCGAGGAGCGTGACCTGTTCCGCTTCGTGCGCCAGCTGCGCCGTGGGCCGATCGACGCGCGCATCAAGGCGGACGCCGAGCAGGGCGACACCCAGCCGCGCGAGCCCGGATGCCAATGCGACCAGGAGGTCGGAGACAGCCCGTGCCGCGTACACGGAGAGCACGAGGAGCCGACGCTAGAGCTCGCCCCCCACGAGGTGGGCAGCCCGGTGCGCGAGCTGCTGACCGCGGTAGAGCGCGCCGCCTCGGAGCTCCACGGGCAGGGCGCCAAGAGCGACAGGATCGCGCTCCAGCTGCTGACCGCCCTCGCGCGGTTCGAGGGCGAGGTGGGGCAATGAATACCCGAGTGCAGTGCATGGCTGTCGTTCAGGTGACGGTCGAGGTGAGACTGTCCCAGCCGTGGCCGGCGGACGTCACCATCGAGAACGTCAATCGCAACGCTCGGCGTGAGGCTGTGCAGGTTCTCCGGGATGTGCTGACCAGTCCGAGCGTCATGATCGTCGGAGAGCCGAGGGTGAAAGCCATCATCGCTGAGGAGGGTACCCAATGATCGGCGGCATCAGCGGAGTGAACGTCAACTACGGCACGGGGCCCAGCGACCTGACCTCGTGCTCGGGCCGTTGCGCGCAGCTGAGCGCAGAGCTGGATATGCTCCGCCGCGAGCTCGAGCTAGCCCTCGACTCAGCCAGGGAGCTGAGAGCCGAGCTGGAGACGGCGCGGGCTAAGCTGGCCAGTGCGATAGAGGATCTGGACGCCACGTCCGCGGAGCTCACGGAGAGAGAGCGGCAGGTCGACACCTGCCACGCGCTACTGGAGCGCGCGGCGCGCGACCTGGAGCAGACTACGCTGGACGCGGAACTGCTCGAGGCCATCTATGCCGAGGTGGCGCCGTGACCGCGCTCGAACGAGTCCTGGCAGCCGCGCCAGGCGCCGTGCTGTGGAGCGTGCGGTACGCCCGGGATGACAGCGAGTTCGACACCGGATGCAGCGATACGCCACGAGAGGCCCTGGGAATGTTCGCCCCGGGCCCGCGCGCGCTGATCGCCTGGCGCCGCAAGCGGATGAGCGACGCCGAGGTGTGGGGCGTCGTCAACGATTGGATAGAGCGCGCGCAGGATTGGTACCAGGACGAGTTCGGGGATCCCGAGGGCGACCCGCCGGAATTCGAGCCTGATGCTCGTGGCCGTCTGTTCACGATCGCCAGCGTGGCGCTGCGCGCGCAAACCCCGTGGCAGTGCGAGGAGATCGCGCGCATCGACCTGACCGCCGAAGAGGTGGCCGAGATTGTAGGAGGAGAGAAGTGATCAAGATGAACATCGGAGAAGCCGTCAGGGCACTGAAGGACGGAAAGCAGGTCACCCGCGGTGGCTGGAACGGCGCGGGCCAGTATCTAGAGCTCCAGCAGCCGGGCGTACTGGGCAAGATGACGCTCCCCTACGTCTACTTGCGCACGTCCCAGGGCGCACTGGTCCCGTGGACAGCGAGCCAAACGGACCTTCTGGCGGATGACTGGCAGGTTCGCGACGCGGAAAAGGACGAGCTGCGAGCCAAGCTCGCGCGGTCCGAGGCCGAGCAAGAGCGGCTGCGCGTGGCGCTGTGCGCGTCAACGAGCGGGTTCATCATCCACGCCGACGACGCGCCCGTCCGTGCCAGCGAGTGCGGGACCTCCGGGGGCAAAGCAACATGACGATCAAACTGAACAACCTACGCAACCAGGAGCGCGACACGATGAGGACGGCGCTCACGGTGCTGAGCTCGCTCGCGGCCACCAGGGCGGAGATGATCGAGGCCGAGCAGGAGCGGGCGGAGACGATCATCGCCGACTCGATGGCGATCGAGCGCGCGGCCGAAGATGTGCACGAGCTGCTAGAGCAGGCGTGCGCGGCTCGCGGCCTGAACACCGCGGGGCCGACGAAAGAGCTCGTGACGCGGCTGGCCGAGTCCGGCGCGTCGATGCGCGGGTTGCTCGAGACAGAGCTGGCGCAGGCGCGTGCAGAGCTCGAGGCAGAGAGGGCGCGGCATGAGGCCACGCGCGGCAGCGTCGATCAGGCTCGGCACCTGGAGAACAAGGCCGAGCTGCAGCGTGTGCGCACACGGTTGCTGGAGACTCGCGACGAGGCCAATACGCTGGAGCTGCGACTCGGCACCGCCATGCGCCTGCTGGAGAACACGGCGCACGAGCTGATGGATCAACCCTGGCGCGACGACTTCGCCGCGCTGCAACAAGAGATCGAGAGGGAAAAATGCAAGCTGTGAACATCCCGGACATGCCGGCGTCAATCGCGCTGGTCGACTTCAGCTCGCTGTTGAGCGTGCACTTCCACGCCCGCGCCAAGGACGGCGGGGTCAACGACGCGGGGCAGGCCACGCTCGACCAGATCGCCAGCGTGCGAGACAGCGTCGAGCGCGTGGTCGTCTGTCTGGACTGGCCGCCCTACTGGCGCAAGCAGCGATTCGAGGGCTACAAGGAGCTGCGCGACCGCGACCCGGCGAAAGGACACATCATCCGCTGGACGCTAGACAGGCTCGAAGCGGACGGCTACCAGCTCGCGCGATGCAGGGGGCAGGAGTCAGACGACGTGATCGCGACGCTGGCGCGTGTCTACAGCGAGGCGGGGTGCGACGACATCCGGATCGTAGGAGAGGACAAGGACCTGCTCCAGTGCGTCTCGGAGACGGTGCGGCTCATGGTGCCGACGGGCGACGGCTACGAGCCCCGTGGGCCCGAGTACGTGAGCAAGAAGTACGATGTGCGACCCGACCAGTTCGCGCTGGCGCAAGCGATCAACGGGGACGACAGCGACTCGATCCCGGGCATCAAAAACCTGGGGTGGAAGAGCGCTGCGTGGCTGATCAACACCTACGGCACGCCGCAGGCGATGATCGAGGCGTGCACCGCAGCGTGCTCCGCAGCGGCGGAAGCGGGGAAAGAGCCGAACGCGAAGTGGCGCTACTTCGCGGCGGGGATGGCAGAGTTGAACCGCTGGCTGGAGCTGACCACCCTGCGCACCGACGTCGAGCTCGAGCGCGACCCGATGAGCTATCTCGAGTACCGGCGCACACCCGAGTCAGGAACCAAGACGACGGCCTGGGAGCCCGAGCCCGAGGAGCTGGCCGAGGAGCGCGAGCAGATGACGGCGCCGGCCGCACCGCTGATCGGCGCTGACCCAAAAGCCGACGAGCACCTGCGACGGGCAGCCCAGGAGCGCAGCTCTGCTTCGACATCAGCGTCAGCTACCCGCACGCCAACCGCTACAACACCGAGACCCACCGCTGGGACGTCTACGGCCCCCAGCCGCCCGACAGAGCCGACGTCGAGCGCTACGCCGACCCGGGCCCCTGCCCCTACCCCAGCGGCTGCGTCTCGCCCCTCGGCTGCCACGCCGCCGGCAAGTGCACCTACAGCCGGCACCCGGACTCGCCGCCCCGAAGGCCTGGCTCTGCTTCGTGAGCCGTTCCCTGACCACCTGGTCAGCAAGCTCCCGAAGGGCACCAAGGCACAGAACATGTGCCCCCCGAACGAGAAGCGGAATTGCACCATCTGCGGCGGGTGGCACCATCCTCGGATCGTCCACCTGGACTACGTCGGCCACGCCGCGACGACAGACCGGCTTCTCGACGCTGATCCTGGCTGGACGTGGGAACCGGCGGCGCTCTCGTCGGAGGGGCTACCGCTGTTCGACGCGAGCGGCGGCCTGTGGATTCGCCTGACGGTCTGCGGCGTCACCCGCCTCGGATACGGGCACGCCGAAAAGAAAGCGTACCAGGACGTAGGGGCTCGGGAAAAGGAGGTCATCGGCGACGCGCTGCGGAACGCCGCCATGCGTTTCGGGCTGGCGCTCGACCTCTGGCACAAGGGGGACCTGCACAAGGACGAAGGAGAAGAGCAGTGAAACACGAGGGCCTAGTGAAGCGCCTGTGCCGGCGGTATCGGTGGGCTGACTCACCGTCGTATTCCTGGGATGACCTGGTGCAGGAC